>NZ_JBPQTS010000020.1:0-58488 GCF_051386455.1 Streptomyces sp. URMC 124 | reverse complement strand
GTCCGCCGGCTCCAGCGTGAGGTCGAGGACCTCCTCCTTCTCGCCGCGCAGCATCGCCAGCACCCGGTGCGAGGGCAGCTCGGTGAAGGGCTCGGCGAAGTCGAAGTAGTCGGCGAACTTCGCGCCCGCCCCCTCCTTGCCCTCGCGCACCTTCGCGGCCAGGCGCCCGCGCGTCCACATGCGCTCGCGCAGCTCGCCGATGAGGTCGGCGTCCTCGCCGAAGCGCTCGGTAAGGACGGCCCGCGCGCCCTCCAGCGCCGCGGCGGCGTCCGCGACGCCCTTGTCCGCGTCGACGAAGGCGGCGGCCGCGGCGAGCGGCTCGGTGCCCGGGTCCCGGAGCAGGCCCTCCGCGAGCGGCTCCAGCCCGGCCTCCCGGGCGATCTGCGCCTTCGTGCGCCGCTTGGGCTTGAAGGGCAGGTAGATGTCCTCCAGCCGGGCCTTGGAGTCGGCGGCGCGGATGCGCGCCTCCAGGGCCTCGTCCAGCTTGCCCTGGGAGCGCACGGACTCCAGGACCGCCGTGCGGCGCTCCTCCAGCTCGCGCAGGTACCGCAGCCGCTCCTCGACGGTGCGCAGCTGCGCATCGTCGAGCATCTCCGTGGCCTCCTTGCGGTAGCGGGCGATGAACGGCACGGTCGAGCCGCCGTCGAGCAAGTCGACCGCGGCCTTCACCTGTCGCTCCCGCACGCCGAGCTCCTCGGCGATCCTGCCTTCGACCGACGCCCCGGGCGACGCACCAATTGCCGTCACGATCACGCTCCGCTTTCTCTTCGGGCTGCGGTCTGCATTGTG
Organism: Streptomyces sp. URMC 124; assembly: GCF_051386455.1. Classification (NCBI taxonomy): domain Bacteria; kingdom Bacillati; phylum Actinomycetota; class Actinomycetes; order Kitasatosporales; family Streptomycetaceae; genus Streptomyces; species Streptomyces sp. URMC 124. The sequence continues at coordinate 57,699 of NZ_JBPQTS010000020.1, read as the reverse complement.
GCAGGTGCCGCCGACACCGCGGTGCGGGAGCCTCGCCGCGGCGCCGGCGGCGGCCGTCGCCGGGGGCCCTGCCCGGCGCGGCCCGGGGCGCTCGCGTCAGGCGTTGCCGAGCAGGTCCGCGGGGTACGCGCCCGCGATCACGGCGGCCTTCGCGTACTCCTTCGCCAGCGCGGTCAGGCGCTCGACGCCCGCCGCCCCCAGGTGCTCGTACGGCGCGGCGTCGAGGCGGTCCGTCTCGGCCTCCAGCTCGTCGCGCAGCGCTGCGCCCGCCGCGGTCAGCTCGCCCTCCGCGTCCAGCAGCCCGCGCTCGCGCAGCCGCTCGCGGCCGGCGGCGAGCTCGTCCTCGGTCCAGCCGCGCGTGGCGACGAGCCACTTGGTGGTCATGCCGCCGCCGGTCGCGGTGTGGCTGAGGAGCGCCTCGACCGGGTGGAGACCGGCCCGTACGAGCGCCATGACGTGGCCGTCCCCGCGGTGCTCGCGCAGGAGCGTGGCGGCGTGCCAGAGCGCGAGGTGCGGCGCGTCCGGCACGGGCAGGTCGGCGTGGGCGGAGTACAGCGGGCGGCCGCCGCGGCTGCAGCCCTCGGCGGCGCGCAGGGCCAGCTGCGCGGCCTCGGCCATCTCGGGGGCGGTCACGGCGTCCTCGCCGAGCAGCCTGCGCAGCGTCGCGTCGGCGGCGCGCAGCCGCGCCGCGACGGCGTCCTGCGGGGAGACGACGTCCCACACGCCCGGTACGTGACGGGCGATCAGCTCGTGCTTGGAGTTGTAGTACGCGGCGGTGACCGCTCCGGCGCCGACGCGGCCCAGCGCGGCCGTGCGCCCGGCGATGTTCGCCGCGTTGATGTCCTCGACGCCCAGGGCCGCCATCTCCCGCTGGAAGTCGGGAGAGAAGTACACCGTCGCGTGGAGGGTGTTGAGCCACTGGTGACAGCGGCGTCCGGCGAGCTCGGGCAGGGGACCGTTGAGTGAGGTCATGCCCGCACGTTACCGACTGGTCGGTACGGCGGGGAAGTGGTCGGCGGGCACCGGCCCGCGGTGGCAGGAAAGGTGGGGTATTCGTCGTTGCGGCCCCCCGGGCGGGCCACCAGCATGGAGGCATGACGCACCGCCGCACGCCCGGCCGCACCGTGCTGATCGTCCTCTTCGATGACGTCCAGAGCCTCGATGTCACCGGCCCGACCGAGGTGTTCACCGGCGCGGCGCACTGGGCGGGTGACTCCGCGACGTACCACGTGCGCACCGCGACCCTCGACGGCAGCCCCGTGCGGACCAGCAGCGGCCTGCGCATCGCCCCCGACCACGCGCTCCACGACGCCCCCGCCCCGCACACCCTCCTGGTGCCCGGCGGCGACGCCACCCGCGCCCCCGACCCCCGCCTGATCGACTGGCTGCGCGAGCACGCGCCGCGCGCCGAGCGCGTGGTGTCGGTGTGCACCGGAGCGTTCCTGCTCGCCGCGGCCGGCCTGCTGGAGGGCCGCCGCGCCACGACCCACTGGGCGTTCTGCGGCTCCCTCGCCGCGCGCTTCCCGGCCGTGCGGGTGGAGCCGGAACCCATCTACGTGCGCGACGGGAACGTCGTCACCTCGGCGGGCGTCACCGCCGGCATCGACCTCGCGCTCGCCCTCGTCGAGGACGACCTGGGGCGCGAACCGGCGCTCGCCGTCGCCCGCCACCTCGTCGTCTTCCTGCGCCGCCCCGGCAACCAGACCCAGTTCAGCGCCCCGCTCGCGGCCCAGACGGCGCGCCGTCCGCGGCTGCGCGACGTCCAGCACTGGATCGTCGAGAACCCCGCGGCCGACCTGTCCGTCGAGGCGCTCGCGGCCCGCGCGGGCCTCTCCCCGCGGCACTTCGCCCGCGCCTTCCGGAGCGAGACCGGCATGACGCCGGGCCGCTACGTCGACCGCGTCCGCCTGGAGGCCGCCCGGCGGCAGCTGGAGGACGCCGCCTACGGCGTCGAGGAGGTCTCGCGCGCCTGCGGCTACGGCACCCCCGAGGCGATGCGCCGCGCCTTCGTGCGCGCCCTCGGCACCTCGCCCGCCGAGTACCGGCGCCGCTTCCGGCCCCTGACGCCCGCCTGACCACCCGCAGCCGCGGCCCCTGCCAGACCCCGCCCCGATCCCGGAACGAGGACCTCCATGCAGATCGCCTTCCTGCTCTACCCCGGCTTCACCGCCCTCGACGCCGTCGGCCCCTTCGACACCCTCGGCCGCCTCCCCGGCGCCGAGGCCGTGCTTGTCGCCGAGCGTCCGGGCCCCGTGCGCAACGAGACCGGCAACCTCTCCCTGGTCGCCGAGGCCTCCCTCGCCGAGGTCACGGCCCCCGGCATCGTCGTCGTGCCCGGCGCGCCCGACCCGAGCGGCCCGATGGCGCCGGGCCCCGTACGGGAGTGGCTGCAGGAGGTGGACCGCACCACGACGTGGACGACGTCCGTGTGCACCGGTTCCCTGATCCTCGCCGCCGCCGGGCTGCTGACGGGCCGTCGTGCCACCTCGCACTGGCTGTTCCTGGAAGGGCTGGCCTCCTTCGGGGTGGAGGCGACCGGCGAACGCGTCGTCACCGACGGCAAGTACGTCACGGCCGCCGGCGTCTCCTCCGGCATCGACATGGCGCTCATGCTCGCGGGCCGCATCGCCGGCGACCGCGTCGCGCAGTCCGTCCAGCTGCTCATCGAGTACGACCCCATGCCGCCCTACGACGCGGGCTCGCCGGAGAAGGCCCCGGCCGACCTGGTCGCCGAGTGGCGGAACGTGGACCTCGCAGAGCTGCTGACCCGGGGCGCCTGAAGGCCCGGCCGGGCCCGTAAGGGGCGCGGGGAACTGCGCGACCGGCCACGGACGGCCCGCAGCCGAATGAGAGCTCGGCCACCGGTCACGGACAAGGCCGGTACGGGGCCCGGCGCTCAGCCCGGCTGCGCGTCCAGCCGGGCGGACGGCTCCCCGTCCGCCGTCCAGGCGAACCGCGGCGCCCTGCGCTCCAGGAACGCGGCGACCCCCTCCGCGGTGTCGCCGCTGCCGCGCTCCTGCTCCGTCCAGTGCGCGATGCGGTCCGGGGCCGCGGGCCCCGCGGCGAACTCCTTCGCCGCGGCCTGCGTCAGCAGCGAGCGCGAGGCCAGCACCTGCGCGAACTCCGTCACCCGCTTCTCCAGCGCTTCCGGCGGCCACACCTCGTCCACCAGGCCGGTCCGCAGCGCCCGGGCGGCATCGATCAACTCGCCGGAGAAGAGCAAGTACTTGGCCGCCGAGGGGCCGGTCAGCTCCACCAGCCGCCGCGTGGAGGAGGCCCCGTAGACGATGCCCAGCTTCGCCGGCGTCACCCCGAAGGAGGCGTCGTCGGCGGCGAACCGCAGGTCGCAGGCGGCCGCCAGCTGGCAGCCGCCGCCCACGCAGTGGCCGCGCACGGCCGCGAGCGTGGGCTTGGGGAAGGCCGCCAGCGCCTCCTCGGCCGCGATCGCCAGGTCCCGCGAGGCCCCGGCGCCCTCGGTGAGGGTGGAGATGTCGGCGCCCGCGCAGAACGTGCCGCCCTCGCCGGTGAGCACCAGCACCCGGACGGCCGGGTCGTCGGCGCACCGCGCGAGGAGCCCTGGCAGGGCGCGCCACATGTCCGTGGTCATGGCGTTCCGCTTGGCGGGGTTGGCGATGCGGACGGTCGCGACGCCGCCGGCGACGTCCAGGTGAAGTGCGGGCTCCATGCGCCGGATGCTATCCGGGCCCGCCGGACGCGCCGGCGCCTTCCCCCCGGTGCCGTGATGGAACAGAACGCTCCGGATCGTTCATGGAGCGCGGAAGAGGGCGGCCAGGATCAGTCGCGTCAGTGACTGTGGCATACGCAGACGATCAAAGTCCGTCGATAGCCGATGATTTGTGGTCAGCCTGCCGGTACCGACCCTCGCCTTCCCAACACTCGTGGTTGCGGTCGACCATGGTGAGGGGTTGGTATCGGACATGGAAATCCTCGGGAGCGTCCCGCCCGACCCGGGGCAGGCCCCACCCCGGCGCCCGGTCGAGTTCGACGGGGCCTGGCGGTTCACCGCTCCCGCGCTGCACTCCTCCGTCCCCCGGGCGAGGCACGCCGTGCGCGACCTCCTCAGCCACCAGCGCGTGCCGCTCTGCGAGGACCTGCTGCAGGGACTGCTGCTGATCGTCTCGGAGCTGGTCACCAACGCCGTCCAGCACGCGGCGCTGCTCTCGCCCGAGGTGGCCGTGGAGGTCTCCATCGGGAGGCACTGGATCCGGGTGGCCGTCGAGGACGACCACCCCTACCGGCCCAAGCCCCTGGAGGCGGACGACGAGCGCATCGGCGGCCGCGGCCTGCTGCTGGTCAAGACCATCTCCGACGAGGCCGGCGGCATGTGCGACGTCGAGCACACCGCGAGCGGCGGCAAGGTGGTCTGGGCCGCCCTGCCGCTCCCCGCGCCTACCAGCCCGCCGCGTCCCCGGTGACCTCGCGCACCACGGGGCGCGCCGCATCCAGCACCGTCATGAACCACGCCGAGAACGGGAAGCGCGCCCGCAGCGCCTCCAGCTCGGCCGGGGTCACGAACGCGGTCTCCGCGATCTCCTCCGGGGCCGGGCACGGCTCGGCCCGCACGATCCCCACGAAGAGGTGGTTGTACTCCTGCTCGACCAGGCCCGAGGCCGGGTCGGGGTGGTTGTAGCGCACGGTCCCGGCCTCGCGCATCAGCGCGGGCGCGATCCCCAGCTCCTCGCCCGTGCGGCGGGCCGCCGCCACGAACGGGGGCTCGCCGGGATACGGATGGCCGCAGCACGTGTTCGACCACACACCGGGGGAGTGGTACTTCTCCAGCGCCCGCCGCTGCAGCAGCAGCCGGCCCTCGTCGTCGAAGAGGAAGACCGAGAAGGCCCGGTGCAGTCTGCCGGGGGCGATGTGGGCGGAGAGCTTCTCCGCCGTGCCGATGGTTCTGCCGTCCTCGTCGACCAGCTCCAGCATGATCGGTTCGGCTGAGTCCTCCGCGGAGGGGACCGTAGCGTGGTCGGCGGAGAGGCCATTGGCTGGTGTGATCGGCATTGACCATCCTCGTTGTCGGTCTTCGACCCTCAAGTCTGCCGTACCCGGCAGGGGCGTCAATGACAGAGCTTCGCCTCGTGCTCCGCATGGCCGCTGGGCTCCAGCTGGAAGGTGCAGTGCTCCACGTCGAAGTGCTCGCCGAGGCAGCCCTGCAGGTCGTGCAGCATTTTCTCGTGCCCGGTGGAGTCCAGGGCCAGATGGTCGACCACGACGTGGGCGGAGAGCACCGGCATGCCGGATGTGATCGTCCACACATGCAGGTCGTGCAGGTCCTGCACCCCGGGCAGCGCCATGATGTGCGACCGGATCTCGTCCAGGTCGACGTCCTTGGGAGCCGCCTCCAGCAGGACGTCCAGCGCCTCCCGCAGCAGCTTGACCGTGCGCGGCACGATCATCACCGCGATCAGCAGCGAGGCGATCGGGTCCGCCTGGGTCCAGCCCGTGGCCATGATCACCAGCGCCGAGAGCACCACGGCGAGGGAGCCGAGCGCGTCCGAGAGCACCTCCAGGAAGGCGCCGCGCACGTTCAGGCTCTCCTTCTGGCCGCGCATCAGCAGCGCCAGCGAGATCCCGTTGGCGACCACGCCCACGAGACCGAAGGCGACGGTCTGCCCGCCCGGAACCTCCGTGGGGTTCGCCAGCCGCTCGATCGCCTCGAAGAGGATGAAGCCGCCCACGCCGAGCAGCAGCAGGCAGTTCAGCAGCGCCGCGAGGATCTCCGCCCGGGCGTAGCCGTAGGTGCGCCGGCTCGACGCCGGGCGGTTGGCGAAGTGGATCGCCAGCAGCGCCATCGAGACGCCCACCGCGTCCGTCGCCATGTGGCCCGCCTCGGCGAACAGTGCCAGCGAACCGGTGAGCGCGCTGCCGACGACGTAGGCCAGCAGCACGGTGAGCGTGATGCCCAGGGCGACCCTCAGCCGCCCCTTGTAGGCCGCGGCCGCCGTGCCGCCCGTGCCCGGCGGAGGTCCTCCGTGCGAGTGACCGTGATCGTGCCCTGCGCCCATGAACGCCGCCTTAAGGAAACGGGTGCCCGTCCGGCCGGCTCCTGCCGTCCGGGCACCCAGTGAACTACGGGCGGGGGGTATCGGGCAACGCGGCACTGAACACCGTTGTCATATGCTCTGACCTGCGACGATGCCCACCCCGCCGACCTGCGGCGATCACCTGCGGGCGGCTCCCGTCAGCCCCGGGGAAGAGCCTCGCGGGCCTCCGGGTGGTGCAGGCACCAGCCCTCCCACGCGGAAGCGACCATGCTGCGCACGTCGTGGGCGGGGCTCCAGCCGAGCTCCTTCGCGATCAGCTCGTTCGACGCCACGACACGCGCCGGATCACCCGGACGGCGCGGCTCGACCACGGGTGCGGGCTCCGTGCGGCCGGTCACCTCGGCGATCAGGTCGGCCATCTCCCGCACCGAGACGCCCCGCCCCGTGCCCACGTTCAGCGTCAGGTCGCCCGGTTCGGTCCGCTCCGCCAGCCGGCGGGCAGCCGCCAGGTGCGCGGTGGCCAGGTCCTCGATGTGGATGTAGTCACGCACGCAGGTGCCGTCCGGCGTGTCGTAGTCGTCGCCGAAGACGCGCGGGGCCTCGCCCCGGGTGAGCCGGTCGAACATCATCGGGATGATGTTGAAGATCCCGGTGTCCGCGAGCTCCGGCACCGCCGCGCCCGCCACGTTGAAGTAGCGCAGGCACGCCGTGGACAGGCCGTGCGCCCTGCCGGTGGCGCGCACCAGCCACTCGCCGGCCAGCTTGGTCTCGCCGTAGGGGTTCATCGGCGCGCAGGGCGTGTCCTCCGTGACAAGGTCCACATCCGGCATGCCGTAGACGGCCGCGGAGGAGGAGTACACGAAGCTGCGCACGCCGGCGGCGACCGCCGCCTCGAGCAGCACGGTCAGCCCGTGCAGGTTCTCCCGGTAGTAGAGGAGCGGCTTCTCCACCGACTCCCCGACCTGCTTCTTCGCCGCCAGGTGCACCACGCCCGTCACGCCCAGCTCCGCGAACGTACGGTCCAGCAGCTCGCGGTCGAGCACCGAGCCCCGCACCAGCACACAGTCCGCGGGCAGCCGCTCGGCCACGCCCGCGGACAGGTCGTCCAGCACGGCGACCCGCTCGCCGGCCTGCGTCATCGCCCGGGCGACGTGCGATCCGATGTATCCGGCACCGCCTGTGATCAGCCATGTCATGACCGGCACCCTAGCGCCTGGACGGCGGGTCACGACCTGCGTTCGATTCCGGTGGCCGGGGCGGTCCGCCGGCCGGCCCCGGCCGGGAACCGGACGCCCCGGCCGAGCGTCCTCACAGAGGCGGGACCCGGCCGGAGACGCGTAGGCGTATGTGCGGTGAACGGGGCCTTCCGGTGATCCGATAGCCTCTGCCGACGTGCCGGCCCCCGCCGGGGGCCTTTGGCGCGACCGCCGCCCGCCGCGTCCCGCGGCCACGGAGCGGCCATGCCCGCCGCAAGGAGTGAGTTCGTCTGTCGACCGCCATCCTCACCGGTACGCCGCCCGCCGGCTCCTCCCTTGAGGAGGACCTGCGGTCCCTCGGCTTCGACGTCCGCGTGACGGCGGACGCCGCGGGGGCGCTGGCCGCCGTGCCGGCCACCGAGCGCGTCGCTCTGGTGGACCCCGGTTTCGTGGGTCACGTGCACGCCCTGCGGCTGGCCCTGACCGACCCCCGTTTCCCCGCCGCCGCCGTCGAGGGCGCGCTCACCGCGCAACCGGAGGCGCGCGCGTCACTGACGCAGGCGCTGGCCGCCGCGGCTGGCGGCGCGAGCCTGCCCGGCGCCGTCGCCGCCCGGCTGGAAGCCGACGGCGTCCCCGTGCACCGGCCCGACCTCGGCGTCCTCGTCGCCGCCGTGCCGGAGGGCGAGGAGGCGCGGGCGAAGACCCTCGCCGACGTCGCCGCCGTCGACGACGAGGCCGTGCGCCTGCGGGGCGCCGTGAAGTCCCGCGACGGGTTCTTCACCACGTTCTGCATCAGCCCGTACTCGCGCTACCTCGCGCGCTGGTGCGCCCGCCGGGGCCTCACGCCCAACCAGGTCACCACCGCCTCCCTGCTGACCGCGCTGATCGCGGCCGGCTGCGCGGCGACCGGCACCCGCGGCGGCTTCGTCGCCGCCGGCGCGCTGCTGCTGTTCTCCTTCGTCCTGGACTGCACCGACGGCCAGCTCGCCCGCTACTCCCTGCAGTACTCCACGCTCGGCGCCTGGCTCGACGCGACCTTCGACCGCGCCAAGGAGTACGCCTTCTACGCGGGCCTGGCCCTCGGAGCGTCCCGCGGCGGCGGCCACGACGACGTGTGGGCGCTCGCCCTCGGCGCGATGGTCCTCATGACCTGCCGGCACGTCGTCGACTTTTCCTTTAACGAGGCGAACCACGACGCCACGGCCAACACGAGCCCGACGGCCGCCCTCTCCGGGCGCCTCGACAGCGTCGGCTGGACGGTCTGGGTCCGTCGCATGATCGTGCTGCCCATCGGTGAGCGCTGGGCCCTGATCGCCGTCCTCACCGCGCTCACCACGCCCCGCACCGTCTTCACCGTGCTGCTGATCGGCTGCGCCTTCGCCGCCTGCTACACGACCGCGGGCCGCGTCCTGCGCTCCCTGACCCGCAAGGCACGGCGCACGGACCGCGCCGCGCAGGCGCTGGCCGACCTCGCCGACTCCGGCCCGATCGCCGAGGCCGCGGCCGGCAGCCTGGGCCGCACGGTGCCCGGCCGGGCCTACAGCGCCCCCTTCTGGGCCCTGCTCGCCGCCGCCAGCCTGCTCATCGGCCCGCTGGTCACCGGCAACGGCGGCACCTGGCGCGCCGTCCTGCAGGCCGTGGTCTACGCGGTCTTCGCCGGCGTCGCCGTCGCCCAGCCCCTCAAGGGCCCCCTCGACTGGCTGGTCCCGCCGGTCTTCCGGGGCGCGGAGTACGGCATCGTCCTGGCGCTGGCCGCGCAGTCGGGCGCCCCCGGGGCGCTCCCCGCGGCTTTCGGCCTGGTGGCCGCGGTCGCCTACCATCACTACGACACGGTGTACCGCATCCGCGGCGGCACCGGCGCGCCCCCGCACCGGCTGGTGCGGGCGATCGGCGGACACGAGGGTCGCGTCCTGGCGGTCACCATCGCGGCCGCCCTGTGGCACGGCCGAGGTTTCACCATCGCGCTGACGGCCCTCGCGGCCGCCATCGCCCTCGTGGTGCTCAGCGAGAGCATCCGCTTCTGGGTGTCCTCCGGGGCACCCGCAGTACACGACGAAACAGGAGAACCCGCATGATCGGCCTCGTGCTGGCCGCCGGCGCCGGACGGCGTCTGCGTCCCTACACCGACACTCTGCCCAAGGCCCTGGTGCCGGTAGGCCCCACGGGCGAGGAGGAGGCCACCACCATCCTCGACCTCACCCTGGCCAACTTCGCCGAGATCGGTCTGACCGAGGTCGCGATCATCGTGGGCTACCGCAAGGAGGCCGTGTACGCCCGCAAGGAGGCCCTGGAGGCCAAGTACGGCCTGAGCCTCACCCTGATCGACAACGACAAGGCCGAGGAGTGGAACAACGCCTACTCCCTGTGGTGCGGTCGCGACGCCCTCAAGGACGGCGTGATCCTGGCCAACGGTGACACCGTGCACCCGGTCTCCGTCGAGAAGACCCTGCTCGCCGCGCGCGGCAACGGCCAGAAGATCATCCTCGCCCTCGACACGGTGAAGCAGCTCGCCGACGAGGAGATGAAGGTCGTCGTGGACCCCGACAAGGGCGTCCAGCGCATCACCAAGCTGATGGACCCCTCCGAGGCCACCGGCGAGTACATCGGCGTCACCCTGATCGAGGGCGAGGCCGCCGCCGACCTGGCCGACGCCCTCAAGGTCACCTTCGAGCGCGACCCCGACCTCTACTACGAGGACGGCTACCAGGAGCTCGTCAACCGCGGCTTCAAGATCGACGTGGCCCCGATCGGTGACGTCCGCTGGGTCGAGATCGACAACCACGACGACCTCGCCAAGGGCCGGGAGATCGCGTGCCAGTACTGACGAGGCTCATCCCCTCGCCGGTCGTCGTCGACATCCGGGCCGGAGCCCTCAACGATCTGGCGAGCGTCCTCGCCGATCAGCGGATCTCCAGCTCCGGCAAGCTGGCCGTCGCCATCAGCGGCGGCTCCGGGGCGGTGCTGCGCGAGCGGCTCGCCCCGGCGCTGCCCGGCGCCTCGTGGTACGAGGTGGGCGGCGGCACGCTGGACGACGCCATCAAGCTGGCCGACGCGATGAAGTCCGGCCACTACGACGCCGTGGTGGGCCTCGGCGGCGGCAAGATCATCGACTGTGCGAAGTACGCCGCCGCGCGCATCGGCCTGCCCCTGGTGGCCGTCGCGACCAACCTCTCGCACGACGGGCTCTGCTCGCCGGTCGCCACCTTGGACAACGACGCGGGCCGCGGCTCGTACGGCGTGCCCAACCCCATCGCCGTGGTCATCGACCTCGACGTCATCCGTGAGGCCCCGGTCCGCTTCGTGCGCTCCGGCATCGGCGACGCGATCTCCAACATCTCCGCCGTGGCGGACTGGGAGCTCGCCGCCCGCGAGCGCGGCGAGGACATCGACGGCCTGGCCGCCGCCATGGCCCGGCAGGCTGGCGAGGCCGTGCTGCGCCACCCCGGCGGCGTCGGCGACGACGGCTTCCTGCAGGTGCTGGCCGAGGGCCTGGTCCTCACCGGCATCGCCATGTCGGTGGCCGGCGACAGCCGCCCCGCCTCCGGCGCCTGCCACGAGATCAACCACGCCTTCGACCTGCTCTTCCCCAAGCGCGCGGCCAGCCACGGCGAGCAGTGCGGCCTCGGGGCGGCCTTCGCGATGTACCTGCGCGGCGCCCGCGAGGAGTCCGCGCTGATGGTCGAGGTGCTGCGCCGGCACGGCCTGCCCGTGCTGCCGCAGGAGATCGGCTTCAGCGCCGAGGAGTTCGTCACGGCCGTGGAGTACGCGCCGCAGACCCGCCCCGGCCGTTACACGATCCTGGAGCACCTCGCGCTCTCCACCGACCAGATCAGGGACGCTTACGCCGACTATGCCAAAACCGTCACTAGCTGAACTCCGCCCGGTCGTCCACCCCGGCGGGCTGAAGGACCGGCGCAGCGGCGAGCACTGGGCCGGGCGCCTGTACATGCGCGAGATCTCCCTGCGCTGCACCCGGGTCCTGCTGAACACCAGGCTCACGCCCAACCAGTACACGGGCCTGATGATCCTGGCCGGCATCGCGGCAGGCGCGGCCCTGGTGATCCCGGGCCTGACCGGTGCGATCCTCGGCGCGCTGCTGATCCAGCTGTACCTGCTGCTGGACTGCGTGGACGGCGAGCTCGCGCGCTGGCGCAAGGTCACCTCCACGACCGGCGTCTACCTGGACCGGGTCGGCCACTACCTCTCCGAGGCCGCCCTGCTGGTCGGCTTCGGCATCCGCGCGGCGGACGTCCTGCACGAGGACGGCGCGTCCACGCAGTGGCAGTGGGCCTTCCTGGGCACGCTGGCCGCGCTCGGCGCGATCCTGATCAAGGCGGAGACGGACCTGGTCGACGTGGCCCGCGCCCGCAGCGGCATGGCGGCCGCCGAGGACTCCGCGGCCACCCCGCGCTCCTCGGGCATGGCCCTGGCCCGCCGGGCCGCGGCCGCGCTGAAGTTCCACCGCCTCGTCGGCGGCGTCGAGGCGTCGCTGGTGATGCTGGTGGCCGGCATCGCGGACTTCGTCCACGGAGACCTGCTGTTCACCCGTGTCGCCGTGGTCCTGCTCGCCGCCGTCGCGGTGCTGCAGACTGTGCTGCACCTCGTGTCCATCCTCGCGTCGAGCAGGCTCCGATGAACGCTTCCTCCGCCCCCGCGGCCAAGGTCGGCGCGGTTGTCCTCACCATGGGCAACCGCCCCGCGGAGCTGCGCGCCCTGCTGGAGTCGGTGGCCAAGCAGGACGGCGATCCCATCGAGGTCGTCGTCGTCGGCAACGGCTCCCCGCTGCCGCCGGTCGCCGTCCCGGGCCTGACGGTGCGCACCGTCGAGCTGTCGGAGAACGTCGGCATCCCGGCCGGGCGGAACGTGGGCATCGAGGCGTTCGGGCCCGCCGGGCGCGAGGTCGACATCCTGCTGTTCCTGGACGACGACGGGCTGCTGCCCGGCCAGGACACCGCCGAGCTGTGCCGGCAGGCGTTCGCCGCCGATCCCAGGCTCGGCATCGTGAGCTTCCGGATCGCCGACCCCGACACGGGCGTCACCCAGCGCCGCCACGTGCCGCGGCTGCGCGCCTCCGACCCGATGCGCTCCTCGCGGGTGACCACCTTCCTCGGCGGCGCCAACGCGGTCCGCACCCGGGTCTTCGCCGAGGCCGGCCTGCTGCCCGACGAGTTCTTCTACGCGCACGAGGAGACCGACCTCGCCTGGCGGGCCCTCGACGCCGGCTGGATGATCGACTACCGCTCGGACATGGTGCTGCACCACCCGACGACGGCGCCGAGCCGCCACGCGGTCTACCACCGCATGGTCGCCCGCAACCGTGTCTGGCTCGCCCGGCGCAACCTCCCCGCCCCGCTGGTCCCGGTCTACCTCGGGGTGTGGCTGCTGCTCACCCTGGCCCGGCGGCCGTCCCTGCCCGCGCTGCGGGCGTGGTTCGGGGGCTTCAAGGAGGGCTGGACGACCCCCTGTGGTCCACGGCGCCCCATGAAGTGGCGTACCGTGTGGCGCCTGACCCGGCTGGGTCGGCCTCCCGTGATCTGACAAGCTCTTGTCTATGAGCATCGGGCGCGGTCCGGGGCGAGTCCCCGGCAGCGCACCTTGAGGACGAAAGTGTCAACTGTGAGCGAGACAACGCACGACAGTGCGGTCGCCATGAGTGCCCCGCCATCGCCCGACGACGGACTGTCTGCCGCCGAGCTGGCCAAGAAGTACGGTCTCGCGGTCAGCGGGGCCCGCCCGAGCCTGCCGGAGTACGCCCGGCAGCTGTGGGCGCGGCGGCATTTCATCGTCGCGTTCTCCCGGGCCAAGATGACGGCCCAGTACAGCCAGGCCAAGCTGGGCCAGGTCTGGCAGGTGGCGACGCCGCTGCTGAACGCCGGTGTGTACCTGCTGATCTTCGGTCTGCTGATGAACCAGTCCAAGGGCATGGGGCTCGCCACCTACATCCCCTTCCTGGTGACCGGCGTCTTCGTCTTCACCTTCACCCAGAGCTCGGCGATGGCCGGCGTGCGCTCCATCGCGGGCAACCTGGGCCTGGTGCGCGCCCTGCACTTCCCCCGGGCGGCCCTGCCGATCTCCTTCGCCATGCAGCAGCTCCAGCAGCTGCTGCTGTCGATGTGCGTGCTGTTCCTCTTCCTGGTCGGCTTCGGCCACATGCCGGGCCCGTCGTGGGCGCTGATCGTCCCGGTCCTGGTGCTGCAGTTCCTCTTCAACACCGGCCTGGCGATGATCCTGGCCCGGGCGGGCAGCAAGACGCCCGACCTGGCGCAGCTCCTGCCGTTCATCACGCGCACGTGGATGTACGCGTCCGGCGTGATGTACAACATGGTCGAGGCGCTGCAGAGCACCCACGCGCCGCAGTGGGTCATCGACGTCGTCGGGGCCAACCCGGCCGCCGTCTACATCGACCTGATGCGCTGGTCCCTGATCGAGGACCACAGCCACATCCACCTGCCGCAGCACGTGTGGCTGCTGGCGGTCGGCTGGGCGCTCGTGGTGGGCGTCGGCGGTTTCGTGTACTTCTGGAAGGCTGAGGAGCAGTACGGCCGTGGCTGAACAGAACCCCACCCCGAACCCCGCCCCGAACTCCGCCGGGAACGGCGCCCGCGTGCCCACCGTGATCGCGGAGGACGTCCACATCGTCTACCGCGTCTACGGCGGCAACACCGGCCGTGGCAGCGCGACCGCCGCCCTGAACCGGATCGTCAAGCGCAAGCCGGGGGCCGGCGTGCGCGAGGTGCACGCCGTCAAGGGCGTGAGCTTCACCGCCTACCGCGGCGAGGCGATCGGCCTGATCGGCTCCAACGGCTCCGGCAAGTCCACCCTGCTCAAGGCCATCGCCGGGCTGCTGCCCACCGAGCGCGGCAAGGTCTACACCGACGGCCAGCCCTCGCTGCTGGGCGTGAACGCGGCCATGATGAACGACCTCACGGGCGAGAAGAACGTGATGCTCGGCGGTCTGGCCATGGGGATGTCGCGCGAGCAGATCCGCGAGCGCTACCAGGACATCGTCGACTTCTCCGGGATCAACGAGAAGGGCGACTTCATCACGCTGCCCATGCGGACGTACTCGTCCGGCATGGCGGCCCGGCTGCGGTTCTCCATCGCCGCGGCCAAGGACCACGACGTGCTGATGATCGACGAGGCGCTGGCCACCGGTGACCGCTCCTTCCAGAAGCGCTCCGAGGCCCGCATCCGCGAGCTGCGCAAGCAGGCGGGCACGGTCTTCCTCGTCAGCCACAACAACAGGTCGATCCGGGACACCTGCGACCGGGTGCTGTGGCTCGAGCACGGACAGCTCCTCATGGACGGACCGACCGAGGAAGTGGTCCGGGCCTACGAGAAGGAGACGGCCCGCTAGCGCCGTGCGGGCCGGCGCGGACCGGTTTCCGCGGGCCCTCGCCGGTGCGCTCCGGTGAGGGCCTTGACCTTTCCGTAACGATCAACTGGCTTATTGGCAGGGTTGATTCGTTGCTCGCGTGGCATTGTATGGATCAAGCACCTACCCGGCCGCGCGTCGGACAGGTGTACGGCGTACGCTGTACCGTGCTGATTTGCGGCGAAGCGTGCGATACCGGTGTATCCGCGACTCCGGAGACGGCGTCGGATACGGCGGGACAGTGGGTGCCGAAGGGGGAGCAGGGGGCGCCGAAGGGGGTGTCTACCCTGCGGCGTGTCCGAAATAGGATGTTCTGGGTCGGCAGTGTAGAACGGGAGATGTGACGGCAATGGCTACGGAAACTCTCCAGCCCCGAGGCGTGCACGCCGTCCCCGGTCCGGGCAGCCCGCGGTGACGGCGGGGACGGACTCGCACGAGCGCGCCGTGCTCGACAAGGCCGCGCACGAGAACTTCCCCGTGGCACCCTTCTTCCTGCCGCGCGCCTGGCGGGACGACCTCATGGCCGTCTACGGCTACGCCCGGCTCGTCGACGACATCGGCGACGGCGATCTCGCCCCCGGCGGGCGGGACGCGCAGTTGCTGGGCCTCGGACGGGTGCAGGAGGACACGAGCGAGACCCGGCTCGCCCTGCTGGACGCCTTCGAGGAGGACCTCCGGCGCGTCTTCGACGGCGGCACCGGCCCGCGCCACCCGCTGCTGCGCCGCCTGCGGCCCACCGTGCGCCGCTGCGGCCTGTCCCCGGAGCCCTTCCTGGGGCTGATCGAGGCCAACCGCCAGGACCAGCGCGTCCGCCGCTACGGTACGTACGACGATCTGCTCGCCTACTGCGAGCTGTCCGCGAACCCCGTCGGCCGCCTCGTCCTGGGCATCACCGGCACCTCCAGCCCCGAGCGGATCCGCCGTTCGGACGCGGTCTGCACCGGGCTGCAGATCGTGGAACACCTGCAGGACGTCTCCGAGGACCT
The DNA here is from genome assembly GCF_051386455.1 of Streptomyces sp. URMC 124. Classification (NCBI taxonomy): domain Bacteria; kingdom Bacillati; phylum Actinomycetota; class Actinomycetes; order Kitasatosporales; family Streptomycetaceae; genus Streptomyces; species Streptomyces sp. URMC 124. Next base: position 42,137 of record NZ_JBPQTS010000020.1, on the reverse strand, counting down.
CGGGCGCGACCGCGTCTACCTCCCGGCCGAGGACATGAAGCGCTTCCACGTCACCGAGGCCGACCTCGCGCGCCCGACCGGCGGCGCTTCGTTGCGCGCCCTGGTCGCGTACGAAGGGGAACGCGCCGGGGAACTGCTGAATGAAGGCACCCCCCTGGTGGGTAGCGTCCACGGCAGGTTGAAGCTGTTGCTCGCGGGGTTCGTGGGCGGGGGGAGGGCCGCGCTCCGCGCGGTCGCCGCCGCAGGACACGACGTACTGCCCGGACCGCCCAAGCCCACCAAGCTCAGCCTGCTGCGCGAGGTGGGAGCGACACTGCGAAGAGAGGGGTGAGCAGGACCGTGAACGGATCGCCGGAAGCGTCCGCACCGGTGCTCGCCGCGTACAGCTACTGCGAGGCGGTCACCGGACAGCAGGCAGGGAACTTCAGCTACGGCATCCGGCTCCTGCCGACCGCCAAGCGGCGCGCCATGTCGGCGCTGTACGCCTTCTCGCGGCGTGTCGACGACATCGGGGACGGACCGCTGGAGGCAGGGGCCAAGCACCGCCGCCTGGAGGAGACGCGCGAGCTGCTCGCGCGGATCCGCGAGGGCCGGATCGCCGAGGACGACACCGACCCGGTGGCCGTCGCGCTCAGCCATGCCGCGCGCCGCTTCCCCATCCCGCTCGGCGGGCTGGACGAACTCATCGACGGCGTTCAGATGGACGTGCGCGGCGAGTCGTACGAGACCTGGGACGACCTCGCGGTGTACTGCCGGTGCGTCGCGGGCGCCATCGGCAGGCTCTCCCTCGGCGTGTTCGGCACCGTGCCCGGCGCGCACGATGCCGCACGCGCCTCGGAATACGCCGATACGCTCGGCCTGGCGCTGCAACTGACCAACATCCTGCGCGACGTCCGCGAGGACGCGGCCAACGGCCGCACCTACCTGCCCTCCGACGACCTCGCGAAGTTCGGCTGCGCCGACGGCTTCCACTCCGCCAGGCCCCCCGCCGGCGCCGACTTCACCGGCCTCGTCCACTTCGAGGTCCGGCGCGCCCGCGCCCTCTTCGCCGAGGGCACCCGGCTGCTGCCCATGCTCGACCGGCGCAGCGGCGCCTGCGTCGCCGCCATGGCCGGCATCTACCGCAGGCTGCTCGACCGGATCGCCGAGAACCCCGAGGCGGTCCTGCGCGGCCGGGTCTCGCTGCCCGGCCGGGAGAAGGTCTACGTCGCCGTGCGCGGCCTGTCCGGACTCGACGCCCGCAGCGTCCACCGGCGGACCGCCGGGGGGCGCGCTTGATGCCCCTGACCCGGGCCGGCAAACGGCGCGCAACCCTCCGCCCTGCGAAAACGTCCCTGAGAGCAGCCGAAGGGGTGCGCACATGACAGCCACGACAACCGGGCCCGGCCGCGGCCCGACCGACGGGGACGGCGCCGCGGCCGCCCGCGCGGTGGTCGTCGGCGGCGGGCTCGCCGGCATCACGGCCGCGCTGGAGCTCGCCGACGCCGGAGTGCGCGTCACCCTCCTGGAGGGCCGGCCCCGGCTCGGCGGCCTCGCCTTCTCCTTCCGCCGCGGCGACCTCACCATCGACAACGGCCAGCACGTCTACCTGCGCTGCTGCACCGCCTACACCTCCTTCCTCGAGCGGCTCGACGCCCTGCACCTCGCGCCCCTGCAGGACCGGCTCGACGTGCCCGTCCTCGACGTCGGCCACCCCTCCGGCAAGCCCCGCCTCGGCCGGCTGCGCCGCACCGGCCTGCCCGTCCCGCTGCACCTGGCCGCCAGCCTCGCCACGTACCCGCACCTCTCGCTCGCCGAGCGCGCCGCGGTGGGCCGCGCCGCGCTCGCCCTGCGCGGCCTCGACCCGCAGGACCCCGCCCTCGACGGCACGGACTTCGCGAGCTGGCTGCACCGCCACGGCCAGTCCGCCCGCACCGTCGAGGCGCTGTGGGACCTGATCGGCGTGGCCACGCTCAACGCCACCGCCGACGAGTCCTCCCTCGGCCTGGCCACCATGGTCTTCAAGACCGCGCTGCTCACCGACCCCGGTGCCGCCGACATCGGCTGGGCCCACGTCCCCCTCGGCGAGCTGCACGACACCCGCGCCCGCGCCGCCCTCGACAAGGCGGGCGTCCGCACGCTGCTGCGCACCCGCACCACCGCCGTCGGCCGCGCCGCGGACGGCCTCTGGCAGGTCGACGCCGAGACGGGCCCCGGCGCGACCGAGCGGCTCACGGCCGGCACGGTCGTGCTCGCCCTGCCGCAGCGCGAGACCCACGCCCTGCTGCCCGACGGCGCCCTCGACGAGCCGGGCCGGCTGCTGGAGATCGGCACCGCCCCCATCCTCAACCTCCACGTCGTCTACGACCGCAAGGTCCTGCGTCAGCCCTTCTTCGCCGCGCTGGGCTCGCCCGTGCAGTGGGTCTTCGACCGCACGGACTCCTCCGGCCTCGCGGCCCGCGGGGAGGGCTGGGAAGGCTGCCAGTACCTGGCCGTCTCCCAGTCGGCGGCACAGGACGACATCGAACGGCCCGTGGCCGAGCTGCGGGCCCGCTACCTTCCCGAGCTGGAGCGGCTGCTGCCCGCCGCACGCGGCGCCGGCGTCCGGGACTTCTTCGTGACCCGGGAGCGTACAGCGACGTTCGCCCCCACCCCGGGCGTAGGCCGGCTGCGGCCGCCCGCCCGCACGAACACGCCCGGCCTGTACCTGGCCGGCGCGTGGACCGCCACCGGCTGGCCCGCGACCATGGAGGGCGCGGTGCGCAGCGGTGTCCACGCCGCGGGTGCGGCACTCTCCGAGCTCGGCCGACCGCACGAGAGCCCCTTGCGGGAGGCGGTATGACCGAGGCGAGCCATGAAGCGTCGCGTGCCCGGACCGGGCCGCGCACGAGCACGACCACCAGAGGAGAGACCGTGACTTCGGCGATCCCAGCTGTCGACACCGCAGGCGTCAACGCCATGCTGGAGCGGGGACGGACGCTTGCCACGCCGGTGCTGCGTGCCGCCGTGGAACGGCTCGCGCCGCCCATGGACACCGTCGCCGCGTACCACTTCGGCTGGATCGACGCCGAGGGGCGGCCGGCGCACGGCGACAGCGGCAAGGCCGTCCGGCCCGCGCTCGCGCTGCTCTCGGCCGAGGCCGCCGGCCGCGCCCCGGAGGTGGGCATCCCCGGCGCGGTCGCGGTGGAGCTCGTGCACAACTTCTCCCTGCTGCACGACGACCTGATGGACGGCGACGAACAGCGCCGCCACCGCGACACCGTCTGGAAGGTGTACGGGCCCGAGCAGGCCATCCTCGTCGGCGACGCCCTCTTCGCGCTCGCCAACGAGATCCTGCTGGAGCTCGGCACCGTCGAGGCCGGGCGCGCCACCCGGCGGCTGACCACCGCCACCCGCAAGCTGATCGACGGCCAGGCGCAGGACATCTCCTACGAGCACCGCGAGCGGGTCACCGTCGAGGAGTGCCTGGAGATGGAGGGCAACAAGACCGGCGCCCTCCTCGCCTGCGCGGTCTCCATCGGCGCCGTCCTGGGCGGCGCCGACGACCACACGGCCGACACTCTGGAGGCCTACGGCTACCACCTGGGCCTGGCCTTCCAGGCGGTCGACGACCTGCTCGGCATCTGGGGCGACCCGGAGGCCACCGGCAAGCAGACCTGGAGCGACCTGCGCCAGCGCAAGAAGTCGCTGCCGGTGGTCGCGGCCCTGGCGGCCGGCGGCTCCGCCTCCGAGCGGCTCGCGGAGATCCTCGCGGCCGACGCGGGGCTCAGTGACGCCCAGCTCGCCGACTTCGACGAGGAAGAATTCGCCAGCCGCGCGATGTTGATCGAAGAGGCGGGCGGCCGGGAGTGGACCTCCCAGGAGGCCCGCCGCCAGCACGCGACAGCGATCGAGGCCCTCGACCGAGTTGACATGCCCGCAGAAGTCCGAGCCCAACTGGTGGCGCTCGCCGACTTCGTCGTCGTACGAAAGAGATGATTCCCATTCACCCGATCTAGCAGATCGCGGTCGCCGGCCGGCGTCAGTGTTGCGGCGCCGGCCGACGGAGCCCCCAGGAAGGCAGAGAAGGAAGCTCACTGCAAAAAAGGGGAAACCATGACAGCGACGACCGACGGAAGCACCGGGGCCCTGCCGCCCCGCGCTGCCGCGGCCACCGACAGCACCACAGCGCCACAGCACACGGCACGACCCCCGCTCACCGGCGGCGAGGCGCCCGGCGCGCTCACCGCCGCCGAGCGGGCCACGGCCCGCGCGGTCGATCACCTCCTCTCCCGCCAGGACGAGCAGGGGTGGTGGAAGGGCGACCTGGAGACCAACGTCACCATGGACGCCGAAGACCTGCTGCTCCGTCAGTTCCTGGGCGTCCGGGACGAGAAGACCACCCGCGCCGCCGCCCTGTACATCCGCTCCGAGCAGCGCCCGGACGGCACCTGGGCCACCTTCCTCGGCGGGCCCGGCGAGCTCTCCACCACCATCGAGGCCTACGTCGCCCTGCGGCTCGCGGGGGACGCCCCCGACGCCCCGCACATGGCCGCGGCCTCCGCGTGGATCCGCGAGCGGGGCGGCATCGCCGCCTCCCGGGTCTTCACCCGCATCTGGCTCGCCCTCTTCGGCTGGTGGAAGTGGGAGGACCTCCCCGAACTGCCCCCCGAGATCATGTTCCTGCCGAAGTGGTTCCCCCTGAACCTCTACGACTTCGGCCAGTGGGCCCGGCAGACCATCGTGCCGCTGACCGTCGTCTCCGCCAAGCGCCCCGTGCGCCCCGCGCCCTTCCCGCTGGACGAGCTGCACGCCGACCCGGCCCGGCCGAACCCGCCGCGCCCGCTCGCGCCGGCCGCCAGCTGGGACGGCGTCTTCCAGCGGCTCGACAAGGCCCTGCACCACTACCGCCGGTTCCCGCTGGCCCGCCTGCGCCGCCTCGCGCTCGACTCGGCCGCCCGCTGGATCATCGAGCGCCAGGAGAACGACGGCTGCTGGGGCGGCATCCAGCCCCCCGCGGTCTACTCGATCATCGCCCTGCACCTCCTCGGCTACGACCTGGACCACCCCGTGCTGCGCGAGGGGCTCAAGTCGCTGGACCGTTTCGCCGTGTGGCGCGAGGACGGCAGCCGCATGATCGAGGCCTGCCAGTCCCCGGTGTGGGACACCTGCCTGGCCACCATCGCCCTCGCGGACGCCGGAGTGGCGCCCGACCACCCGGCGCTCGTCAAGGCCGCCGACTGGATGCTCGCCGAGCAGATCGACCGGACGGGCGACTGGGCGGTGCGCCGCCCCGGCCTGACGCCGGGCGGCTGGGCGTTCGAGTTCCACAACGACACCTACCCCGACATCGACGACACGGCCGAGGTCGTGCTGGCCCTCAAGCGGGTCCGCCACCCCGAGCCCGCGCGCGTCGAGACGGCCGTGCGGCGGGCCGCCCGCTGGAACCTGGGCATGCAGTCGAAGAACGGCGCCTGGGGCGCCTTCGACGCGGACAACACCAGCACGCTGCCCAACCGCCTGCCCTTCTGCGACTTCGGCGAGGTCGTCGACCCGCCGTCCGCCGACGTCACCGCGCACGTCGTCGAGATGCTCGCCTTCCTCGGCGAGCGGCACGACCCGCGCACGCGGCGCGGCGTCGAGTGGCTGCTGGCCGAACAGGAGGAGAGCGGCGCCTGGTTCGGCCGCTGGGGCGTCAACTACGTCTACGGCACCGGCTCGGTGGTGCCCGCGCTCGTCGCGGCCGGCATCCCCGCCTCGCACGCGGCGATCCGGCGGGCCGTGCGCTGGCTGGAGGGCGTCCAGAACGACGACGGCGGCTGGGGCGAGGACCTGCGCTCCTACCGCGACCCCGAGTGGATCGGGCGCGGCGCCTCCACCGCCTCCCAGACGGCCTGGGCCCTGATGGCCCTGCTCGCCGCCGGCGAGCGGGAGGGCAAGGCCGTGGAGCGGGGCGTGGCCTGGCTGGTGGAGACCCAGCGCCCGGACGGGTCCTGGGACGAGCCGCACTTCACCGGCACCGGGTTCCCCTGGGACTTCTCCATCAACTACCACCTCTACCGGCAGGTCTTCCCCCTCACGGCCCTCGGCCGCTACGTGCACGGGGAGCTGTTCACCCCCGACCGCCTGGAGGCGTGATGACGAACGGCACGGGCAGTCCCGCCCCCGCACCGCTGCTGGTCGCCTGCGCGCTCGGCATCGAGCGCCTGGCGCTGCGCGGGGGCGGCCCGGCCGCCGCGGCCGGGCCCGTGACCGTTCTGCGGACCGGCATGGGGCCGCAGGCCGCGGCCCATGCCGTCACCCGGGCCCTGGGCGACCCGGCGATGCGCGAGGCGGCCGTCGTCGCCACGGGCTTCTGCGCCGGCCTGGCCCCCGGGATGCACCCCGGGGACCTGGTCGTCGCCGACGAGACCCGGGACCGCGCGGGCAGCACCGAGTGCTCGGGCGTCGAGCTGCTCGCCAAGGAGCTCGCCCGCACCGTGCCCCGGCGCGTCATCCACACCGGGCCCCTCGTCGGCTCGGACCACGTCGTGCGCGGCGCGGAGCGGGCCGCCCTGCACGCCGCCGGCGCGCTCGCCGTGGACATGGAGTCCGCGGCCACGCTCCGAAGCGCCGTGCGCGCGGGTCCGCGCCCCGTTGCGGCCGTCCGGGTGGTCGTGGACGCTCCAGAGCATGAACTCGTCCGAATCGGGACGTTGCGCGGTGGAATATCGGCTTTCCGGGTTCTGCGCACCGTCCTCCCGGCTTTTATCGAATGGCACCGTTCTTTACTGCTCCCCAGGAGGTGAGCCAGATGGCCATGCCACTCCGCCAGTCCATCCGGGTAGGAACGTACCTTTTTGAACAGCGGCTCCGGAAGCGTGAGAAGTTTCCGCTGATCGTCGAGTTGGAACCGCTTTTCGCGTGCAATCTGAAGTGCGAGGGGTGCGGGAAGATCCAGCACCCCGCCGGTGTGCTCAAGCAGCGCATGCCGGTGGCACAGGCCGTCGGCGCCGTGCTGGAGTCCGGGGCGCCGATGGTCTCCATCGCGGGCGGCGAGCCCCTGATGCACCCGCAGATCCACGAGATCGTGCGCCAGCTGGTGGCGAAGCGGAAGTACGTCTTCCTCTGCACCAACGCCATGCTCCTGCGCAAGAAGATGGACAAGTTCACCCCGTCCCCCTACTTCGCGTTCGCGGTGCACATCGACGGGCTGCGCGAGCGGCACGACGAGTCCGTTGCGAAGGAGGGCGTCTTCGACGAGGCGGTGGAGGCCATCAAGGAGGCCAAGCGGCGCGGCTTCCGCGTCACCACCAACTCCACCTTCTTCAACACCGACACCCCGCAGACCATCGTGGAGGTCCTCAACTTCCTCAACGACGACCTCAAGGTCGACGAGATGATGATCTCGCCCGCCTACGCCTACGAGAAGGCTCCCGACCAGGACCACTTCCTGGGGGTCGAGCAGACCCGGGAGCTCTTCAAGAAGGCCTTCTCCGGGGGGAACCGGGCGCGCTGGAGGCTGAACCACAGCCCCCTCTTCCTGGACTTCCTGGAGGGCAAGGTCGACTTCCCCTGCACCGCCTGGGCGATCCCCAACTACTCCCTCTTCGGGTGGCAGCGCCCCTGCTACCTGATGAGCGACGGCTACGTCCCGACGTACCGGCAGCTGATCGAGGAGACCGACTGGGACAAGTACGGCCGCGGCAAGGACCCGCGCTGCGACAACTGCATGGCCCACTGCGGATACGAGCCGACCGCCGTCCTCGCGACCATGGGATCGCTGAAGGAGACGATCCGCGCGGCCCGCGAGAGCGTCGCCGGGAACCGGAGCTGACGGCCGTGGCCTCCGCGGGACCGGTGTCCCTCGGGCTCCCCGGCGTGCCGGCCCGGCCGCTCGCGGTGCGCCGCCCCTCGCGGCGCATCCAGGTCGGGCCGGTCGCCGTGGGCGGCGACGCGCCGGTTTCGGTGCAGTCGATGACGACGACCCGGACGTCGGACATCGGGGCGACGCTCCAGCAGATTGCGGAGCTGACGGCGTCGGGTTGCCAGATCGTGCGGGTGGCGTGTCCTACGCAGGATGATGCGGATGCGTTGCCGGTGATCGCGAAGAAGTCGCAGATCCCGGTGATCGCGGACATTCACTTCCAGCCGAAGTATGTCTTCGCGGCGATCGATGCGGGGTGTGCTGCGGTGCGGGTGAACCCGGGGAACATCAAGCAGTTCGACGACAAGGTCAAGGAGATCGCGAAGGCGGCTTCGGATGCGGGTACGCCGATTCGTATCGGGGTGAACGCGGGGTCGCTGGACCGGCGTCTGCTGCAGAAGTACGGGAAGGCGACGCCGGAGGCGCTGGTGGAGTCGGCGCTGTGGGAGGCGTCGCTGTTCGAGGAGCATGGTTTCCGGGACATCAAGATCTCGGTGAAGCACAACGATCCGGTGGTGATGGTCAATGCGTACCGTCTGCTGGCGGCGCAGTGCGATTACCCGCTGCATCTGGGGGTGACCGAGGCGGGTCCGGCGTTCCAGGGGACGATCAAGTCGGCGGTGGCGTTCGGTGCGCTGCTGTCGGAGGGTATCGGTGACACCATCCGTGTCTCGCTGTCGGCTCCGCCGGCGGAGGAGATCAAGGTCGGTATGCAGATCCTGGAGTCGCTGGGGCTGCGTCAGCGTCGTCTGGAGATCGTCTCGTGCCCGTCCTGCGGTCGTGCGCAGGTGGATGTGTACAAGCTCGCGGATCAGGTCAGTGCGGGGCTTGAGGACATGGAGGTGCCGCTGCGCGTCGCGGTGATGGGCTGTGTGGTGAACGGTCCGGGTGAGGCGCGTGAGGCGGATCTGGGTGTCGCCTCGGGTAATGGCAAGGGGCAGATCTTCGTCAAGGGCGAGGTCATCAAGACCGTGCCGGAGTCGAAGATCGTGGAGACCCTCATCGAAGAAGCAATGAAGATCGCCGACTCCATGGCGGCGGACGGAGCCCTGCCCGGGGCCCCGCACGTCACCGTGGCCTGAGACCGGCGACCGCCACCGTAGGAACAGCGACCGTGCGGCCGCCCGGCCCAGGCCGCAAGACGAGGAGGGGGCCCGCGTGTCGTTGCTGGAGAACATCCGCAGTCCGCGCGACCTGAAGACCCTGGACGCCGAGGAACTGACCGAACTGGCGGAGGAGATCCGCCACTTCCTCATCCACGCCGTCGCCCGCACCGGCGGCCACCTCGGCCCCAACCTGGGCGTGGTGGAGCTCACCATCGCCCTGCACCGCACCTTCGACTCCCCGGCCGACCGCATCCTGTGGGACACCGGCCACCAGTCGTACGTCCACAAACTGCTCACCGGCCGCCAGGACTTCTCCAAGCTGCGCGGCAAGGGCGGCCTGTCCGGCTACCCCTCGCGCGAGGAGTCCGAGCACGACGTCATCGAGAACAGCCACGCCTCGACCGTCCTGGGCTGGGCCGACGGCCTCGCCAAGGCCAACCAGGTCCTCGGCCGGTGGAACCGCCACGTCGTCGCCGTCATCGGTGACGGGGCCCTGACCGGCGGGATGGCCTGGGAGGCGCTCAACAACATAGCCGCCGCCAAGGACCGGCCGCTGATCATCGTCGTCAACGACAACGAGCGCAGCTACGCCCCGACCATCGGCGGCCTCGCGGACCACCTCGCCACCCTCCGCACGACGGACGGTTACGAGCGCTTCCTGTCCTGGGGCAAGGACGCGATCCAGGGCCTGCCCGGCATCGGCAAGCCGCTCTACGAGTCCCTGCACGGCGCGAAGAAGGGCTTCAAGGACGCCTTCGCCCCCCAGGGCATGTTCGAGGACCTGGGCCTTAAGTACCTCGGCCCGATAGACGGGCACGACGTCGACGCCGTCGAGTCCGCGCTGCGCCGGGCCAAGCGCTTCCACGGCCCCGTCCTCGTCCACTGCCGCACGGAGAAGGGCCGCGGCTACCAGCACGCCGTGGAGGACGACGCGGACCGCTTCCACACCGTCGGCGTGATCGACCCGCTCACCTCCCGGCCGCTGGCCCCGCCGGCCGGCCGCTCCTGGACCTCGGTCTTCGGCGACGAGATGCTCGCCATCGGGGCCGAGCGGCCCGACGTCGTCGCCATCACGGCCGCCATGCTCCACCCCGTGGGGCTGACGAAGTTCGCCGACGCCTACCCCGACCGCGTCTGGGACGTCGGCATCGCCGAGCAGCACGGCGCGGTGTCCGCGGCGGGACTCGCCACCGGCGGTCTGCACCCGGTCTTCGCCGTCTACGCCACCTTCCTCAACCGCGCCTTCGACCAGGTGCTGATGGACGTCGCCCTGCACAAGTGCGGCGTCACCTTCGTCCTGGACCGCGCCGGCGTCACCGGCACCGACGGGCCCAGCCACAACGGCATGTGGGACATGTCGATCCTGCAGGTCGTCCCCGGCCTGCGCATCGCCGCCCCGCGCGACGCCGACCAGCTGCGCGCCCAGCTGCGCGAGGCCGTCGAGGTCGAGGACGCCCCCACCGTCATCCGCTTCCCGAAGGAGAACGTCGGCGAGCCGGTCCCGGCCCTGGCCCGCGAAGGCGGCATGGACGTGATCGCCCGCCCCGGGCCCGGCGAGGGCGAGGCACAGGTCCTGATCGTCGCCGTCGGCGCCATGGCCGGCGTGTGCCTGGAGGCCGCCGAGCTGCTGGCCGCCCGCGGCACGCCCTGCACCGTCGTCGACCCGCGCTGGGTCAAGCCCGTCGACGGCGCGCTGCCCCCGCTCGCCGCGCGCCACCGCGTCGTCGCGGTCGTGGAGGACAACAGCCGCACCGGCGGCGTCGGCTCGGCCGTCGGGCAGGCCCTGCGCGACGCCGGCGTCGACGTGCCGCTGCGCACCTTCGGCATCCCCGAGCAGTTCCTGCCGCACGCCAAGCGCGCGGAGGTCCTGGCGGACCTCGGACTCACCCCGGCCGAGATCGCCGGCCGGATCAGCGCGGCACTGGCCCGTGACGAAGCCGCGGTCGACAGGGACGCCCCGGCCCGTAAAAAGGCCCCGGTCCGTAACGACACCGCGGCCGGCAAGGAGGCCCCGGCCCGTAACGGAGCCCGGGCCCGTAAGCAAGCCGCAGGAGCTCCCGCGGCCGGCAAGGAGAACGACGACGCATGACAGCCGACACGACCGACACCGCCGGCGCGGCCGACCGCCCCGCCGCCGGCAGCGGCAAGGGCTTCGACCTCACCCGGCTGCTCGCCGAGCGCGGCGGCGAGCGGTACGACCTGCACGCCCGGCACCTCAACCACCAGCTGCCGCGCATGCTGCACACCATCGGCTTCGACAAGGTCTACGAGCGGGCCGAGGGCGCCTACTTCTGGGACGCCGAGGGGCAGGACTACCTCGACATGCTCGCGGGCTTCGGGGTGATGGGCGTGGGCCGCCACCACCCCGTCGTCCGCAAGGCGCTGCACGACGTCCTCGACGCCTCGCTCGCCGACCTCACCCGCTTCGACTGCCAGCCGCTGCCCGGCCTCCTCGCCGAGAAGCTGCTGTCGTACGCGCCGCACCTGGACCGGGTGTTCTTCGGCAACAGCGGCACCGAGGCGGTGGAGACGGCCCTGAAGTTCGCGCGGTACGCCACGGGCAAGCCGCGCGTCCTTTACTGCTCGCACGCCTTCCACGGCCTGACCACCGGCTCGCTCTCCGTCAACGGCGAGGACGGCTTCCGGGACGGCTTCGCGCCCCTGCTGCCCGACACGGCGATCCCGCTGGGCGACCTCGCGGCGCTGGAACGGGAGCTCGCCTGCGGCGACGTGGCGGCGTTCGTCGTCGAACCGATCCAGGGCAAGGGCGTCCACGAGCCGCCCGCCGGCTTCCTGCGCGCCGCGCAGGAGCTCCTGCACCGGCACAAGGCGCTGCTCATCGCGGACGAGGTGCAGACCGGCATCGGCCGTACCGGCGACTTCTTCGCCTACCAGCACGAGGCGGGCGTCGAGCCGGACCTGGTCTGCGTCGCCAAGGCCCTCTCGGGCGGCTACGTGCCCGTCGGCGCCACCCTCGGCAAGGACTGGATCTTCAAGAAGGTCTATTCGTCGATGGACCGGGTCCTCGTGCACTCGGCGAGCTTCGGCTCCAACGCGCAGGCGATGGCCGTCGGGCTCGCGGTGCTCTCCGTGATGGAGGACGAGCAGGTCGTCGCGAACGCCCGGCGCACGGGCGACCTGCTGCGGACCCGGCTCGCCGCGCTCGTCGGCAAGTACGAGCTGCTGCACGACGTCCGCGGCCGCGGCCTGATGATCGGCATCGAGTTCGGCAAGCCGTCCTCGCTGGGGCTGCGCAGCCGCTGGGCCATGCTCCAGGCGGCCCGCAAGGGCCTCTTCGCGCAGATGGTCGTGGTGCCGCTGCTGCAGAAGCACCGCATCCTCACCCAGGTCTCCGGCGACCACCTGGAGGTGATCAAGCTGATCCCGCCGCTGATCATCGGGGAGCGCGAGGTGGACCGCTTCGTGGACGCCTTCACGGCGGTCATGGACGACGCCCACGGCGGCGGGGGGCTGCTCTGGGACTTCGGGCGGACGCTGGTGAAGCAGGCGGTGGCGAACCGCTAGGCCGGCCGTCCGGCCGTCCGCCCCCGCCCCGGTGCCTCAGTCCGTGAGCAGCCTGTCCCGCAGGCGCTCACGGGCCGCCGGCGAGAGCCCCAGCCCGTCGGTCAGATAGCGGTCGGCCGTGCCCCACGTGCCGTCGATCTCGGCGAACGCGGCCCGCAGATACGCGGCGCGCGCCTCGAACATCGGCGCGAGCAGCTCCGCGATCTCGCGGTCCTCGGGCCCGGTCGACTGCGGCGCGCGCCGCATGCGGTAGCGCCGGTGCGGCGCGTTCGACTCCAGGTAGTCGGCCTCGATCACGTCGCGCCCGACGCCGAGGGCGAGCAGGGTGACCGCGACGGACAGCCCGGCGCGGTCCTTCCCGGCCGCACAGTGCATCAGCGCCGGCACGCTGTCCTCGGAGAGGGCGCGCAGGACGTGGCCGAGCTCGGCCGTGCGGCCCGTGACGACCTCCCGGTACGTCTCGGCCATCCGCTCCGCGGCTCTGCCGTCGGCCAGCACGTTCCGCAGGTGCGCGAGGTCGCGGGCGCGCACCATGTTCCAGAACTCGGCGCCGTGGGCGGGGTCGTTGAGGGGGAGGTTGACGTTGCGCACGCCGGTGAGCTCGACGTCCGGACCGTCGAGCGCGATGTCGGCCGCGTTGCGGAAGTCGAAGACCGTGTGCAGGCCGAGCGAGGTGAGGAAGCGCGCGTCGTCCTCGGTGGCGTGGGCGAGGTGACCGCTGCGGAACAGGACGCCGTGGCGCACCCGCCGCCCGCCGGCGGCCGGCAGACCGCCGAGGTCGCGGAAGTTGCGCACCCCCGCCAGCTCGGGTTCGGTGGACGGCACATGCGGCGTCTGCGTCACGGGCGCTCCCAGGGCCAGGCCGCCGGCGCTGCTCGCCGGCGGAGCGGTTCAACGACCTTACGACACCGGTTGTACGGGCAACGGCCCCGCTGCGGTAGCCGCGCCGACGTATTCCGGGTGCGGCCACTTCTCGGGGTGGGATACATCACGGCTCGTCAACCCCTGGTTACGGTGGCGTAGGTCACTCCTCGCGAGGAAAGATGTACCGACGTGGCAGACGATTCGAATTCATTCAGCAAGAGCGCGATCGGGTCGTACGCAGCCGTCGGGGACAGCTTCACCGAAGGCGTCGGCGACCCGGGTCCGGACGACACCTTCATCGGCTGGGCCGACCGACTTGCCGTACTCCTCTCCGACCAGCGCGCCGAGCACGACTTCCGCTACGCCAACCTCGCCGTGCGCGGCCGTCTCCTGGACCAGATCGTCGCGGAGCAGGTGCCCCGGGCGATGGAGCTCGGCCCGGACCTCGTGACGTTCTGCGCGGGCGGCAATGACATCCTGCGCCCGGGCAGCGACCCGGACGCCGTGGCCGAGCGCTATGAGAAGGCCGTCGCCGAGCTGGCCTCCTCCGTGGGCACCGTCCTGCTGTGCACCGGCTTCGACACCCGCGGGATGCCCGTGCTGCGGCACCTGCGCGGCAAGATCGCGACGTACACCGCCCACGTCCGCGCCATCGCGGACCGGCACGGGTGCCCGGTCCTGGACCTGTGGTCGCTGCGCTCGGTGCAGGACCGCAGGGCCTGGAGCGAGGACCGGCTCCACCTCTCGCCCGACGGGCACACGCGGGTCGCCCTGCGGGCCGCCCAGGTGCTGGGCCTGGAGGTGCCGGCCGACCCGGACCAGGCCTGGCCGGACGAGGACCACCGCTCGCCCGCCGAGGTGCGGCGCGACCACATCCACTGGGCGCGCGAGCACCTGGTGCCGTGGATCGGCCGCCGCCTGCGCGGCGAGTCCTCGGGCGACCACGTCGAGCCCAAGCGGCCGGACCTGCTGCCGCTGTAGCGCCCCTTCGGCCGCCGGGATGCCTTTTCAGGGGGAGAGCCGCCCGGCGGCGAGATCGGCCCAGACGACCCGGCCCCGGCCGCTGTCGTCGGGCCGGACCCCCCATGCCTGCGACAGCGCGCCCACGAGCAGCAGGCCCCGGCCGCTCTCCTCGTCCGCCCCGCTGCACCGGGCCCGCGGCTGCGTCGGGGTGCGGCCCTGGTCGCCCACCTCTATGCGCAGATGCGCACCGAGCACCCTCAGCTGACAGCTGACGTTCGCGCTGTCCGTGTGCCGGACCGCGTTGGTGAAGAGCTCCGACACCACCAACTGTGCGTCATCGCACGCCACTTCGTCGATTCCCCATTCCCGCAGCTGCGCGAGGACCCGTTTTCGCGCGGCTGCCACCGAGGCGCCGCGAGCCGGGAAGTGGAAGGCGTCCTGCAGACGTACGGCCATGGAACAGCCGAGGCGTCCGAGCGAAGGTGCGTCATGGGAGGGGACCACGCCGTAACTATGTGCGATACGGCTCATGTGTGGCAAGGTTCAATCTGTAAATTGCAGAATCGTCAGATCAGTCTGTCGGCTCCGGGGGGCGCGTGACAGACTGCGGCATATGACAAGCAACTGACGCTCAGCAGACGTTCGGCGGGCACGGAGGGGGAGAACAGTGGCGGAAGCGCGTCCGGCGGGCGCACCGACCGTCCTGCGGGTCGTGCTCGGCAAGCGGCTGCACGACCTCAGGGAGAAGGCGGGCCTCTCCTACGAGGAGGCGGGCCGCGCCCTCGACGTCACCCACGCCACCGTCCGCAGGATGGAGAAGGCCGAAGTCGGCCTGAAGCTCCCCTACGTGGAGAAGCTCCTGCGGGTCTACGGCGTGAGCGACGCCGAGGAGGTCGAGGGCTTCCTCGCCCTCGCCCGCGAGGCCAACCGCCCGGGCTGGTGGCACCGCTTCCGGGACGTCCTGCCCGAGTGGTTCAGCGCGTTCGTCAGCCTGGAGGGCGAGGCCAACCTCATCCGGGCCTACGAACCGCACTACGTCCCGGGCCTGCTGCAGACCGAGCGCTACGCACGCGCCGTGCTCCGCGCCGGCATGCCGCACGCCCCGGAGGCGGACGTCGAGCGGGCGGTCGCCGTCCGCCGGGAGCGCCAGTCGCTGCTGACCCGCGAGGGCGCGCCGCTGCTGTGGGTGGTGATCGACGAGACGGTGCTGCGCCGGCCCATCGGCGGGCCGGACATCATGCGCGAGCAGGTGGCCCGCCTCGCCGAGGCCACCGCCATGCCCAACGTACGGCTGCAGATCATGCCGTTCGCCGCCGGGCCGCACCCGGCGATGTACGGACCGTTCCACATCTTCCGCTTCCCCCTCCCGGAGCTGCCGGACATCGCGTACGCCGAAAACCTCGTCGGCGCCTCGTACTTCGACCAGCGCGACGACGTCTCGGCCTTCCTGGAGGCGCTGGACCGCATGTGCGCGCAGGCCGCGCCGGCACACACCACCGAGGCAATCCTGGGTGGGATTCGTAAGGAGATCTGAACCATGGATCGCATCTACAACGGCATGCCCGCCACCGACCTCGGCACCGAGGGGTGGAGCAAGCCGTGGAGCGGCGGCAACGGGGGCTCGTGCGTCGAAGCCCTGCTGCTGGGCGACGGCCGGATCGCCCTGCGCCAGTCCACCGACCCCGGGGGCCCCGCGCTGATCTACACGCGTCACGAGATGGAGAGCTTCATCAACGGCGCCAAGGCGGGGGCGGCGGACTTCCTGCTCGCCGGCTCCGGCGCCGCCTGCGAATGACCCCGCGGACGCGTGCGCGGCAGCGCCGGGCGGCCCGCGCCGCCCGTGCGCCGCGGCCCTGACCCTCTACGCCCACCGCGCAACCAACCGAAACGGAGCACCGCATGAGCCAGCAGGGCTTCGCGGCCGAGGACATCGACACCAGCCGGCCGCACCCGGCCCGGATGTACGACTACTACCTCGGCGGCTGGGACAACTACGAGGTCGACCGGCAGGCCGCCGAGCACGTCATCCAGGCGCACCCGCAGGTCCGGCTCTCCGCCCGGGCCAACCGGGCCTTCCTGCAGCGCGCCGTGCGGGAGGTCGTCCGCGGCGGCGTCCGGCAGATCATCGACATCGGTACGGGCATCCCCACCTCGCCCAACACCCACGAGGTGGCCCGGGAGATCGCCCCCGACGTCCGGGTCGCCTACGTCGACAACGACCCGATCGTCGCCACCCACGCGGGCGCCAAGCTCACCGGCACCGGGCAGGCCGGCTTCGTCCTCGGCGACGTGCGCGACCCGGCGGCGATCCTGGCCCGCCCCGAGGTGCGCGAGCTGATCGACTTCGACGAGCCGGTGGCCCTGCTGCTCGTGGCCGTCCTGCACTTCGTCACCGACGAGGAGGACCCCGCCGGCATCGTCGCGGCCTTCGCCGACGCGCTCCCGGCCGGCAGCCACCTCGTGCTCTCCCACGCCACGGCCGAGCCGTACGAGGGGTACGCGGACGGCTACACCGACGTCAAGGCCCGCGACCGCGTCGTCGGCACGTACAAGAACGCCACCGCCGGTCTCCACCTGCGCGACCGCGCCGCCGTCGAACCGCTCTTCGGGGACTTCGAGCTCCTGGACCCGGGCGTGGTCCGGGTGCCGCTGTGGCGGCCGGACGGGCCGGTCCCGGGCCCGGCGGAGCTCAACGACACGATCTTCTACGGGGGAGTGGGCCGCAAGGGCTAGCCCGCCCGCCCGGCTCGGCCCGCCGCCGGGGCCGAGGACTCCTGCGGGCGGGCCGGGATCTCGCAGGTGTCCTTGAAGCCCTGGCTGTGCAGGCCGAGCGCCGCGTTCGTGCGCGAGCGGAGGTTCTCCACCGCGACCATCGCGGTCAGCTCGACGAACGCGGCGTCGCCCAGGCGCAGCCGCAGCCGCTCCGCCAGGTCGTCCTCGACGGTGGGCGGAGTGGCCGTCATCGCCTCGGCGTACTCCAGCACGTCCCGCTCCAGCGGGGTGTACGCGTCGCTGTCCCGCCACACCGGGACGTCGCGCAGCTTCTCGTGCGGCATTCCGTGGCCGCGGTTGACCCAGTAGCCGAAGTCCATGCACCACGAGCAGCCGATCGCCGCTGCCGACGCCATCACGGCCAGCGCCTTCAGCTGCGGGTCGAGCTTGTTCCAGCGGGCCAGCGACATCTCGAAGCGGGACGTCGTGAGCAGCACGCGCCGGTTGTGGGCGGCGGCCATGAGCGGCTCCAGCACTTTGCCGTAGGCGCGCCTGCTGTACCACTGCACGAGCCGGATCAGCGGGGTGCGGTCGGGAGTGAGCGAAATCCTGGCCATGACGGGTTCCTCCATCGGGACGGTGCGGCTACGGGGGGCGTGCCCGCTTCCTGTGCCCGTACGACGGACCGGAGCGGCCGATCCGTGACATCCCCGGCCGCCGCACGGGTGAGACCGTCGTCACACCGCCCGGCGGGGACCCCGGAGAGCCGTCCTAGGCTGGGTGGCATGGACGACGCGCTCTTCTCCCGGCCCCGGACCGAGGTCGCCCCGGGAGCCGTCCACGTCCCCGGCTGGCTGGACCTCGCGGCCCAGCAGCGCCTGCTCGCCGCCTGCCGCACCTGGGCGCGGCCCCCGGCCGGACTGCGCACCGTCCGCATGCCGAACGGCGGGCAGATGTCCGTACGCACCGTCTGCCTCGGCTGGCACTGGTACCCCTACGGCTACGCCCGCACCGTCGTGGACGGGGACGGGGCGCCGGTCAAGCCGTTCCCGGACCTGCTGGGGCGGATGGCCGTGCAGGCCGTCGCCGACGCGTACGGCACGGAGCCCGAACCCGCCGCGTACGACATCGCGCTGGTCAACTTCTACGACGCCCGCGCGAAGATGGGCATGCACCAGGACGCGGACGAGAAGTCGGCGGCCCCGGTCGTCTCGCTGAGCCTCGGCGACAGCTGCGTCTTCCGCTTCGGCACCCCCGGCGGCCGCGGCCGCCCCTGGACCGACGTCGAGCTGCGCAGCGGCGACCTCTTCGTCTTCGGCGGCCCCTCGCGCCTCGCCTTCCACGGCGTGCCCCGCACTCACCCGGGCACCGGCCCCGCCGCCCTCGGCCTTACCGGCAGGCTGAATCTCACCCTCCGTGTGAGTGGGTTGTGAGGAGCCGGTGAGGGGATTTCATGTGGTCCCCGGAAGAGGCCCTGCTCAGGGGATCGGCAGGGGAGATGCACGGGAAAATTCACGTGCATCTGCCCGCGCGACGCTGCACAGTGGATCCCCGGCGATGCGCCGGCCGCGCGTCCGGGCTCATATCACGGGGGTGAGCCCGGACGGCGCAGCGGGAAGTTCACCGGCGCCCCGGGAAAAGGCGGCCCGGCCGCCGGGCAGGGGCCGCCGCGAGCCCGCCGGGCGCAGGCAGATAATGGCATGACCTGCCGTATTCGCCCTGGAGGTGCCGTGACCGGCTCCCGCCCGACCAGCTCACCGCTCGACGCCCTGCGCCCGGCCGCCTTCGGGGCGGACCCGTCCGGGGAGCGGATGGCGCGCATCCGGCGGTCACCGAACTTCGTGGACGGGGTGTTCACCAACCCCGTCGGCGCCGAGCGCACGCCCTCCGCCGCCATGCTGAAGTTCCTGCCCACCTACTTCCGCGCGGAGCAGCGCGCCCGCCGGGCACCCGCCGGCACCGTGCCGGTCCACCCGACCACCGTGGCCGACCTCGCCGTCCCCGCCGCCTCGGGGCTGCGGCTGACCTGGATGGGCCACTCCAGCGTGCTCGCCGAGATCGACGGCGCCCGCGTGCTCTTCGACCCCGTCTGGTCGGAGCGCTGCTCACCCTTCGCCTTCGCGGGCCCCAAGCGCCTGCACCCCGTGCCGGTGCCGCTGCGGGAGACCGGGCCCGTCGACGCCGTGGTCATCTCCCACGACCACTACGACCACCTCGACATGGCGACCGTACGGGCCCTGTCGCGCGGCACCGGCGCGCACTTCGTCGTACCGCTGGGCGTCGGCGCCCACCTCGAACACTGGGGGGTGCCGGCCGGGCGCATCACCGAACTCGACTGGCACGAGTCGGCCCTCGTGGCCGGGCTCTCCTTCACCGCCACCCCCGCCCGGCACTTCTGCGGCAGAGCGCTGCGCAACACCCAGCACACCCTGTGGGCCTCCTGGGTCGTCGCCGGCTCCGCGCACCGGATCTTCCACAGCGGCGACACCGGCTACTTCCCCGGCTTCGCGGACATCGGCGCGCAGTACGGACCGTTCGACGCCACGATGATCCAGATCGGCGCCTACTCCGAGTTCTGGCCGGACATCCACATGACACCGGACGAGGGCATGCAGGCCCACGCCGATCTGCAGGGCGACGCCGCGCACGGAGTCATGCTCCCCATCCACTGGGGCACCTTCAACCTCGCCCCGCACCCCTGGGACGAGCCCGCCGAGGGCTCCGTCACCGCCGCCGAGCGCCACGGGGCCCGGATCGCGGTCCCGCGCCCCGGGCAGCCGTTCGAACCGGTGGACGGGCTGCCGGACGATCCCTGGTGGCGGGCGGTGGCGGTACGTCCGGCGGCGGCCGAGGAGACGGCGGCAGCCGGCACCGCGAGGCCGAAGGTGTCCCTGCGGGCCTGAGCGCGGGGCCGGGCCCGGCCCCGCACCGGGGGATGTGTCACCGTAGCGGGAGGGAAGGGGCCGACGCTGCAGCCCCTCTGCCGCCGCAGCGGCGCGCAACCCCCGCGACGTGGTCGGCGATACCGGACCGGCCCGGGCTCCGGGGGCTGCGCGGCCGCGCGGGGTACGGCGCTCTCAGAGGTGCAGCTCCACGTCGCAGCAGGAGTCGCGCCGGAGCTGCCGTGAGACGGCGAGCCACGCGTCGGCGGCGGCCCGTACCCCGGCCGGCGCCGCAACCGCGCCGGCCGCGTCGTGCGCGTCGTACGCCGAGACCAGCCGCGCCGCCTCGAACGGCACCCCGCCGCGCAGCACCGAAACCGTCCGCACCAGGGCGTCGAAGTCGGCGAACGGGTCGCCGTCCACCACCGTGACGTCCGCGAGCTTGCCGGGCTCCAGCGTGCCCAGGTCCCGGTCCGCGCCGAAGAGCCGCGCGGGCAGCACGGTCGCCGTGCGCAGCGCCTGCGCCGCGGACAGCCCGTAGCGGTGCAGGGCGCGCAGCCCCAGGTGCAGGGCGAGGCCCACGGGCACCAGCGGCGCGTCCGTCCCCAGAGCCACGGTGCCGCCGCCCGCCAGGACCCGGCGGTAGACCCCGATCTCGCGTTCGAGCGTGGCCAGCTGGTCGGCGGTCGGCGGGGCGGCCGCGGTCCGGCGGACGACCTCCAGGTCCCACGGCGGCATCAGCTTCGTCACCCGCGGGTCCAGCGCCAGGGCCGGCGCCTCGCCCAGCAGCGGCACCGAGGTGAAGAGCGTGGCGACGAGGTGGAAGTCGCCGCGCGTGTAGATCTCCTCCACGTCCTGGTAGGCGCGCCCGGACGCGGTCGTGGCGTGGCCGAACTCCAGCCGCTGCGTGGCCTGCAGATGGGTGGTCAGGTCCTGCCCGAGCTGGACGCCCGGCGACAGGAGGTGGCTGCCGGCGCGGACGCCGAGCCGCTCGTGCGCGAAGCGGGCCGCCTCCTCCATCACCCAGCCGGGCGCGCGCACGTACGTCTTGACGAAGTCCCAGTCGAGGGCGGCGGCGCGGGACAGCGACCGGCGCAACCCCTCGCGGGTGCGGTGCGCCCGGCCCATGCTGTACGCGACGCGCGAGCCGTCGAGCAGCTCGCCGGTCGTCAGCAGCCGCGGCCCGGCCAGCTCGCCCGCCGCCACGGCCTCGCGGATGCGGGCCTGCTCGTAGGCACCGCCGCCGAAGGAGACCGCGGTGGTGATCCCGTAGGCCAGCTGCAGGGCGGTCTGCCGGCCGCCGTAGGTGTTCTGGTACGGGTGGGTGTGGGTGTCCCACAGGCCCGGGATCACCGTGCCGGAGGAGGCGTCGACGGTGCGGACGGCCGCGCGCCGCGCCCGGTGGGGCTCGACGGCGTCGATCCGCCCGCCGCGGACCACGAGGTCGACGTCCTCGCGGACGGCCTCGCCGGTGCCGTCCCAGAACCGGCCGGCGTGCACCACGGTGCCGGCGGGGACCGGGCGCCGGTAGTCGAGGGGGATGCGGATCGTCCGGGTGGAGGCGTCGTGGACGTCGAGGAGCCGCAGCCGGCCGTCGGCGGCCAGGTAGAGGATCTTCCGGGAGTCCCCGGACCAGGAGGGGTGATCGGCCGCGCCGTCCGTGAGGCGTCGGGGCTCGCCGTCGGGGGTGCCGTCGGGCCGCACGGGCATCAGCCACAGGGCGGACTCGGAGATCACCGCCATGTGCCGGCCGTCGGGCGACCAGACGGGCCCGCAGTCGTAGCGGTCGGCGATCGAGACGTGCGGGGCGAGCGCGTGCAGGCGTGCGCTGCCGTCGGCCGCGTCGACGACCCGGATGAGGTTGTACCCCTCGCGGAAGCGCTGGTTGAGCCGGTTGCGGTCGCACAGGGCGAGGTACCGCCCGTCCGGGGACCAGCTCGGTCTGCCCGGGAGCCCGCCGCCGCCCATCGCGGACGCGAGCACCCGGTCAGTGCCGGCGGCGAGGTCGCGCACCACGAGCGCGCCGGCCAGGTCCAGGGCGGCCAGCCGCCGGCCGTCCGGCGACAGCACGGGGTAGGCGCGGCCGCCCCCGGCCAGCTCGGTCTCCTCGCCGGAGGCGAGGTCGTGACGGCGCGCGGCGAGCAGCCCGCCGCGGTCGTCGGCGTAGACCAGGGACCGGCCGTCGGGGCTCCATACGGGCCCGTAGACGTAGCGCGTGGGATCGGACGTCACCACGCGGCGCGGCGGGTGCCCGCCCGCGACGTCGGCGACCCAGAGCGCGTTGAGCGCGGCGAAGGCGACCCGGCGGGCGTCGGGCGAGAGGGCCGGCAGGTGCAGGGAGCGGACGCCGTGCACGCCGCCGCCGCTGCCCAGGTCGTAGCGCTTGGTGCGGTAGCGCGGCCGGGCGACGGGCAGGCGGCCGAGGAAGGGGATGACGCGGGCGTCCTGCGGCGTCTTCGGGCGGACGATCCGGAAGGTGCCGCCGACGGTCAGGAGCAGCTCGTCGGCCGAGATCCAGCGGGGCGGGACGGGCTCGACATCCCCGTCGACCGGGACGGGCGCGCCGTCCACGACCAGGACGCAGCCGGCCTTGGGCGCGGCGGTCGTACGCAGGTAGGCCAGGCGCCCGTCCGGCGCGACGGCCGGGGTCATGATCTGCGCGGCCTCGGTCTCGGTGTGCTCGGCCCGCACCGGCCCGCGCCCGTCGGCGGGCGCGGACGCGACGGTCCGGGCCTCCAGGGCGGTCCCCGCGACGCGGGCGCGGACGAACAGCAGCCGCGAGCCGTCCGGCGACCACACGGGGTCGAAGTCCTCCCACGCGCCGTCCTGCAGCGGCCCCTCCTGCCCGCTCACCCCGGTGACCTGCGCGAGCGCGCCGCTGCGGACGTCCACCACCCACACCCGGTACGGGCTGCCCGCCACCGGGTCGCCGCCCCGCTCGGACGCGAACGCGATCCGCGTGCCGTCGGGCGACCAGGCGGGCCCGCGGTCGTCCCACGGCCCGTCCGTGAGCTGCCGCAGCCCGCTGCCGTCGGGCCGCAGCGTCCAGAGGTGGAAGCCGCCGCCCCGGAAGGCGCAGACGGCCAGCAGCCGGCCGTCGGGAGAGTGCACGGGCCGGGTCGGCTCCAGGTCGGCCGGGGTGATCGCGACGGCGTCCCCGCCCTTGCGGGGCAGCGACCACAGCACGTTCTGCACCTCGGCGACCAGCCGGTCCCCGGTGGGCGACAGGCTCGCCGCCCCGTTGGTGGCGGTGGCCGGGGCG
The DNA here is from genome assembly GCF_051386455.1 of Streptomyces sp. URMC 124. NCBI lineage: Bacteria > Bacillati > Actinomycetota > Actinomycetes > Kitasatosporales > Streptomycetaceae > Streptomyces > Streptomyces sp. URMC 124. The sequence continues at coordinate 18,959 of NZ_JBPQTS010000020.1, read as the reverse complement.
GTGCCGGCCGCGGCCTGCAGGAACCTGCGCCGCGAGAGGGAGGAGGGAGGGGAAGAGGGCGAGGAAGGGAGCGAACACGGTTCCGGAACGTCCGAGGTGGCCAACTGTCCTCCTGCGGCAGGGGAGTTGTCGCGTGGCGCGAGCGGCATCGGGAGCCCGATGGTCCCACGGGGGACGGGCGCGCGGTCAACACCGCACGGCGGAGGAGTCGCCGCCTGAACCCACCAACGCGAACAAAAGGGGTATATGCCCCTTACCGCCCCATGAAAGCCGTGCGCGATCACCCCGTGAAGTGCGGTATTGTTCTCATGCGCGGTCGGCAAGGGCAAAGCCCGGGCCGGACAAGCACCGGGACGTGGCGCAGTTTGGTAGCGCACTTGACTGGGGGTCAAGGGGTCGTGGGTTCAAATCCCGCCGTCCCGACACGGTGAGCGAAGCCTCTGACAAGCGGGAAACCGCAGGTCGGGGGCTTTTCGCATGGGCTCCTCCGACGCCTGTCAGGTCCGAGACGCACCATCAGGCCCTCCTTGTGCGGATTCGCCGGCGCGTTGACCTGACCGTGCCCACCGGCAACCGCGCGGAGGGCTTGCGGCGGACCCGGCAGGGCGGACCGGGACCGTTGGAGCCGCTGCGGTACGAGCCGGCCCCGACCCGGCCGGTCGGGTGGGGCGTGGCCGAGCCCGGTCAGTGGGGGGTGAGTTCGCCGCTGAGTTTGTCGTGGAGGGCGGCGCTGGGGTCGTTGAGGCCGGTGAGTTCGACGGTCTTGCCGCGCTGTGCGTACTTGTTCTCTATGGCGTCCAGGGCGGCTACGGAAGAGGCGTCCCAGATGTGGGCGGCGGAGAGGTCGATGACGACCTTGTCCGGGTCGCCCGCGTAGTCGAACCGGCCGACGAGGTCGTTGGACGAGGCGAAGAAGAGCGCGCCGGTCACCCGGTAGACCACGGACGTGCCGTCGGGGTCGGTGACGGCGGTGACGTCGGCGAGGCGGGCGACGCGCTTGGCGAAGACGACGATCGCGGTGATCGAGCCGGCCACGACGCCGATCGCGAGGTTGTGCGTCGCCACGACGCAGGCGACGGTGACGACCATGACGGTGATCTCCCCGGCAGGCATCCGCTTCAGCGTCCTCGGGGCGACGGAGTGCCAGTCGAACGCCGCGATCGACACCATGATCATGACGGCCACGAGGGCGGCCATGGGAATCTCGGAGACGACCGGACCCAGCGCCAGGCACAGCACCAGGAGGAAGGCGCCGGCCAGGAACGTGGACAGGCGGGTGCGGGCACCGGAGACCTTCACGTTCATCATCGTCTGGCCCACCACCGCGCAGCCGCCCATGCCGCCGAAGAACCCGGTGACGATGTTGGCGATGCCCTGGCCGACGGACTCGCGGGTCTTGGAGGAGGGCGTGTCGGTGATGTCGTCGACGAGCTTCGCCGTCATCAGCGACTCCATCAGGCCGACCAGCGCCGTCGCGAAGGCGTACGGGGCGACGGTGGTGAGCGTGTCGAGGGTGAAGGGCACGTCCGGCAGGCCCGGCACGGGCAGTGAGGACGGCAGCTCGCCCTTGTCGCCGACGGTCGGCACCGCGATGCCCGCGGCCACGGTGATCAGGGTGAGGGCGACGACGGAGACCAGCGGGGCCGGCACGGCCGTGGTGATCCGCGGGAGGAGCACGAGCAGCGCCAGGCCTCCGGCGATCAGCGGGTAGACGGCCCACGGCACGTTCCGCATCTCGGGCACCTGGGCCATGAAGACGAGGATCGCGAGCGCGTTGACGAAGCCGACCATGACGGACCGGGGGACGAACCGCATCAGCTTCGCCACCCCGAGCGCGCCGAGGGCCACCTGGAAGACGCCGGCGAGGATGACGCCGGCCAGCAGGTAGCCCAGGCCGTGCTCACGGTTGAGCGGGGCGATGACCAGGGCCACGGCACCGGTCGCCGCGGAGACCATCGCCCGGCGGCCGCCGACGAAGGCGATGGTCACCGCCATGGTGAACGAGGTGAACAGCCCGATCGCCGGATCCACCCCGGTGATGACCGAGAAGGAGATCGCCTCGGGTATCAGCGCGAGTGCGACGACCAGACCGGCCAGGACCTCGGTGCGCCACACCTTCGGATCGCCCAGCCAGTCGGGACGCAGGGCGCGCAGGCGCGCGGCGGGGGAGAGCGCGGAAGAAGACAAGAAGGCAGGTACCTGTCGTAACTCGGGCACACCCCCGGTGCGTGATCCGCCGCATCGGCGGCCCCGGGGTGCGCGGGACGGCGTGGAGGGCGCGGCCGGGGCGTCACTCACGGGCGGCCCCGGGCGGGTCGGGCCGGGAGACGCCGGGCCGGCAGGCGTCGGGTGGATCTCCGGCGGGTCCGGCAGGCGCTCGGCCCCGGGCGGCCTCGCCCGCCTCGATTCTAACGGCCCGGCTCCGCGGCCGTGGCCGGCGTCCGTGCCGGCCGGCTCCCGGGCCGGGTCGGCGGGCCGGTGGGTCAGGGCTGGTTGATGCGCAGGCAGACGGCGAGGGCGGCGATGTCGTCGTCGAGGCCTCCGTTGCTGAAGCGGAGGAGGTCGCGGTGCAGGCCGTCCAGGAGTTCGCGGGGGCGGGCCGGGGGCTGGCGGCGCATCCACTCGGCCAGGGGGAAGAACCTGCCGTCGCGGTCACGGGCCTCGGTGACGCCGTCCGTGTAGAGGAGGAGCTGGTCGTCCGGGGTGAAGTCGAAGGAGTCGATGCTGTAGCAATCGCCGATCAGGTCCGCGAGGTTGAGCAGCGGCGAGGGGGAGGAGGGGTTGAGGACGCGGAGCCCGTCGCGGCTCAGGAGCAGCGGCGGGGGGTGCCCGCAGTTGAGGATGCGGATGCGGCCGTCCTCGGAGGGGATCTCGACGAGGACGGCGGTGGTGAAGCGCTCCATCAGGTCGTCAGGGGGGAACGAGGCGTTGTAGCGGCTGCTGCTGGCTTCCAGGCGGCGGGCGATGCCGCCCAGGTCGGGCTCGTCGTGGGCGGCTTCCCGGAAGGAGTTGACCACCGCCGCGGCCGTTCCCACCGCGGCCAGCCCCTTGCCCCGCACGTCGCCGATCAGCAGCCGGACGCCGTACGGCGTGGTGACCGCCTCGTAGAAGTCCCCGCCGATGCGGGCCTCCGCGGCGGCGGCGAGGTAGAGCGCTTCGATCTGGATGCCTCCGAAGCGGCGCGGCATCGGGCTCAGGACCACCTTCTGCGCCGCGTCGGCGACGAGCCGGACCTGGAAGAGGGCCTGTTCCCGCTGGAGGCGGACGTGGCTTCCGTAGGCGGCCGCCACGGTGACCGCGACGATGCCCGCCACCGTGTACCAGGCGCCCAGGCCGGGGAACACGAGGCTGAGGCCGATCATGAGCAGGAAGCAGACCGTGCCGAGCAGCACGGTGGGCAGCACGGGCCACATGGCGGCCGCGAGGGCGGGGGCGGCGGGCAGGATCCGGCTGAAGGCCATGTCCGGAGGCGTGGAGTACGCCAGGCCGGCGATGACCACGGTCAGGATCACCGGGGACAGCAGCACGAGGGGCCCCGGGCCGTGGGGACTACGGAGGCGCAGCTGTCCAGGCTTGACCATGATGCATAGCATATCCAGGCAATATGGATAAATGGGGCCTTTTGGCTGTTGGCTACCCCCACCTGGGGTACTCGCCCGGCGAGCAGGCCGTTCGAGACCGGGGCGCCGCCGTCGCCCCCTGTGCGGGCCCGTGCCGGTCGTCTGCGCGGAGCGTCCGGGCGGGACCGGCATCGACATGCGGTAGGGGTACGGATTCGTGCCGCCCGGCAGCCGGGCCTGCGCCCCTGCACCCCTGCGCCGGGGCGTGGCGCCCTCAGCGCCCCGCCCCGCCAACCGTCTCGCGGCCCGCCCCGCTCACCACCTCGCGGGCCGCCGCGCCGGCGGCGGCCGGTCGTTCCTTGCCGGCGGTCGCGAGTTTCAGCTGGCGGACGTACATGAAGACTCCGAAGCTCGCGCACAGCGCCAGTGCCGGGGCGCCGACGATGTACGCCCACACGTGCCGGATCCCGAGCCGCCGCGATTCGACGATCATGAAGGCGGACAGGCCCAGCCAGATCAGCACCAGATCCGCGTAGATGAACCGGGACGCCAGGTTGGTCGTCGCGTCCCGCAGGAAGTTCCGGATGACGCCGAGCGCGCCGGCGTCCGCGTTCTGCCGGACGAAGGCGACGGCCAGTGCTCCCATGGCGAGGGCGCCGCCGAGCGCGAACAGCGCGTAGAAGACGCACAGCGCGCGGTCCCTGCCCCGCACATCACCGAGTCGCATCACGCGGGCCTCCAGGCCGGTCACGAGGGTGGTCGTAGCAGTAGTCGTCGAGGTCGAAGTGCCGGGCCCGCCACGCGGCCTCGTAGGTGCTGGCGGGGCGGACGGCCGGCGCGTCCCCGCGCTCGTCGAAGTAGTAGCTGTTGGAGCGGCGGCAACTCCCGTGGGAGAAGACCGTGTACGGCTGCCGCCGCAGGGCCCTGCGGAAGGACTCGTCGTGCTTCTCCGGGCGGACGGCCGCCTCCGTGGCGCCCCGCCGCCGGGCCTCGCCGATCACCCGCAGCGCGTGGGTGACCTGGTAGTCGATCATCCCGAACCACGAACCGCCGGTGAAGGAGTACGGCCCGACGATGAACCACAGGTTCGGGAAGCCCTTGACCGACGTGCCCTCGTAGGACTGGAAGCGCTCGGTGCGCCAGAACTCCCCGAGTTCGCGTCCGCCCGCGCCGTGCGTGGGGAACGGGGGCAGGTTCTCCAGCGTCCGGAACCCCGTGGCCAGCACCAGGACGTCGAACCGCTGCTCCTCGCCGTCCGCCGTGCGGATGCCGGTCTCGGTGATCCGCTCGATGGGCTCGGTGACGAGGGAGACGTTGTCGCGGGTGAAGGCGCGCCAGTAGCCCTTGCCGAACGACGGCCGCTTGCAGCCCAGCCGGTACGCGGGAAGGAGCTTGCCCATCAGCTCGCGGTCGCCGCCGACCTGGCGGCGCAGGTAGCGGCGGGACGCCGCCTCGCCGGCCTTCACCAGGAAGGGGAACCGGCGGTAGTGGATCATGGCGATCACGAAGCCGGCCTCCGTCGCGGTGTCGGTGACCAGGCGGATCGCCCGCTGCGTCCACGGCGCCGCACGGAAGAGCCGGCGCAGCGCTCCGGGGAACGCGAGGTCCGGCTTGGGGAAGACCCAGATCGGGGTGCGCTGGTAGACGTGGAGGTGTTCCACCCGCGGCGCGATCTCCGGGATCAGCTGTACGGCCGAGGCGCCGGTGCCGATCAGCCCCACGCTCCGGTCGGCGAGTTCCAGCGAGTGGTCCCACGTCGCGGTGTGCACGACGTCGCCCTTGAACCGGTCCAGCCCTTCGATGTCCGGCGCCTTCGGCTTGGTGAGCCAGCCGGTGGCACAGATGACGAACCGCGCCGTGAGCGACGTCCCGTCCGCCAGGGACACCCGCCACCGGTGCTCCGGCTCGTCGTACGCGGCCCGCACCACCCTCGCGTTGAGGCGCAGACGGGACCGGAGGCCGTACTTGTCGACGCAGTGCTCCGCGTACGCCTTCAGCTCCGCACCGGGCGGGAAGGCCCGGGACCACGACGGGAAGGGTTCGAAGGCGAAGGAGTAGGAGAAGGCGGTGATGTCCACGGCGATGCCGGGGTACCTGTTGGCGTGCCAGGAGCCGCCGGCGCCGTCCTGCTCGTCGAGGACGGCGAAGTCCTCGATGCCGGCCCGGCGCAGGCCGATCGCCGCGCCGATGCCGGCGAATCCGGCGCCGATCACCAGCACTTCGTGGTCGGGGGCCACCGGCGTGCTCCTCGGCGTGCTCCCCGGCATGCTCCCCGGTGTGTTCGCCGGTGTGTCCCTCCGGCCCTTCCCGGGCGCGCCCCGCCGCCCGGTCACAGGGACAGACCGATCGCCAGCAGGGCCCCGAACGCGAGCAGCAGCAGGCACGTGTGCTCCAGCGCCGGTATCAGGTCGCGTCCGCGCGCCCCGCTCAGCACCCGCCGCAGCGGGAAGACGGCGGAGGGGACGGCGGCGACCACGAGCAGGGCCCAGGGGCGGGCCGTGGCCAGCAGGGCCGCGGACGCGAAGGCGGCGGCGACGCACAGCCCGTAGTAGACCCGGGTCCGCTTCTCGCCCAGCAGCACCGCGACGGTGATCTTCCCCGAGGCCGCGTCGGTCCGGATGTCGCGCAGGTTGTTCGTCGTGAGCAGCGCACAGGCGAGCAGGCCCATGGGCACGGACGCTCCGAGGGCGAGCGGGGGCACGTGACCCAGCTGGACGCCCGCCGTGGCGCACACGATGACGACGCCGTGGAACAGGAAGATGCTCAGGTCGCCCAGCGCCCGGTAGCCGTAGGGCCGGGGGCCGCCGGTGTAGAACCAGCCGGCGAGCCCGCAGTACGCCGTGACGGGAAGCATCCACCACGAGATCGCCACGGCCATGGCCACGCCGGTCACGATCGCCACGGCGTACAGGGCCGTTCCGGCGCGCAGCACCTGCCGGGGCGAGGCCTGTCCGGAGCCGACCAGCCGGGAGGGGCCGAGCCGCTCGTCGTCGGTGCCGCGGATGCCGTCGCTGTAGTCGTTGAAGTAGTTCGTGCCGATGACGAAGCCGAGCATGAACAGCAGGGTCAGGGCGGTGCGCCACCAGAGGGTCTGGCCGAGCGAGTGGGCGATTCCCGTACCCACCGCGATCGGGGCCAGGGTCACGGGCAGGGTCTTCAGCCGGGCGCCGGTCACCCATGTCCGCACCGCGCCGGAAGCCGGCCGCTGACGGGCGGTCACCTGGGCGCTCATCGCTTGGTCCCCACGCCCAGGTAGAGGACGTCGGTGGACTTGGTGGGGATCATACGAACCTCCTCGCGTCGTCTGACGAGGTATCGGGCCAGGTCGCGCAGGTGCGGGCGCAGCCCCAGCAGCCGGAGCTCCACGCCGTGCGCCCGGGCGACCCGGACCAGCCGCTGCCGGTTGACGAAGAGGCGGTGGTCGTGAGTGCCCCGCGCGGGCCTGCCCGGGAGGGGGAGGTTCTCGGCGAGGGTGATGGCGACGAACCGGGCGAGCCCGGTGTCGGGAATGGTGTCGACGATCAGCGTGCCGCCGGGGCGCAGGACCCGGCACAGCTCCGACACCACGAGGAACGGGTCCGGAACGTGTTCGAGGCACTGCCCGGCCGTGACGACGTCGAAGGACGCGTCGGTGAAGGGAAGCCGGGTGATGTCGGCCCGCAGGACCGCGTCGTAGCCGTGCTGCCGGGCTTCCCGCAGCGCCAGGGCCGACAGGTCGACGCCGATCACGCGGTACCCCTTGCCGGCCAGGTGCGGACCGAACAGGCCGCCTCCGCAGGCGACGTCCAGCAGGCGGGGCCGCCCCTCGGTACCGGAAGCGGGCCCGGGTGCGGGACGGGGGTCGGGCACGAAGCCGGCGCGGGCCCGTGCGATCCAGCCCAGCGGCGCGAGCGCCCCGCGCGGATCCCACCACTGGTCGGCGAGACCGTCGTAGTCGGTGATGAAACGTCGTCCGTTCCCAGCCACACGTCGTCCGTTCCCAGCCACAGCCACCGTCCGGGGGGTGGGTTCCGAGCCGCATCTTTGGCTCGAAAGGCTAGGGAGAGTGCCGCTGCGGGCACCAGGAAGTGCGCCCCGATGACCCCATAACCCGTCAGGTTCCGTTCGGGGCCACCCGTCAGGTTCTGTTCCGGGCCTTCGCTTCGGGCCTTCGCTAACGAAGCTGGTGGGAGCCGGGAGTGTGGCCGTACGCGCGGCGGAAGACGTCGATGAAGGCGCTGGCCGACGACCAGCCGCACAGGTGGGCCACGGCCGTCACCGGGGTGTTCTCCGCCAGCAGGATCAGGGCGTGGTACAGGCGCAGTTGGGTGCGCCACTGCGGGAAGGTCATGCCGAGGTCGGACTTGAAGAGCCGGGACAGGGTGCGGTCGCTCGCGCCGACCTCCTTGCCCAGCGCCGCGAGCGTGCGGTCGTCGGTCGGGTCGGCCTGCAGGATCGCGCACAGCGCCTTGAGCCGGGGGGCGGTGGGGGCGGGCAGGTGCACGGGCTCCTGCTGAGATGCCCGCAACTGGTCGAGCAGGACGGCCCGCAGGCGCCCGCGCTCGGGGCTGTCGTCGTCCGGCGAGCGGGTGTACGCGAGGATCAGCTCGCGCAGCAGCGGGCCGACGGTCAGCACGGTCGGCTCGTCCAGCCCGAGCGGGTTGTCGGTCGCGGGCAGGCCGACGAGGTGGAGGTCGAGCCCGCCGTGCGCCTGGTGGGCGTGGACGGTCCCGGCGGGCACCCAGATGGCGCGGGTGGCCGGGGCGATCCAGGAGCCCGCGTCGGTGGTGATGGCCAGCACCCCGCGGGCGGCGTAGACGATCTGGTGGTCGTCGTGGCGGTGGGCGTCGATGGCGGCTCCCGGCGCCAGCCACTGCATACGGGTCGGCGCGACCGGCTCATGGCGGATGTTCTTCATCGATTGGCAGATTATCGGAAGTGCGACAGGGCGCCGAGCGGTGACCATGATGAAGTGCCAAGGAACAAAGCGATCCTCCTCCTGTCGGTCGGTCACGCCTGTGTGGACGTCTACCAGGGTGCGGTGGCCGCGCTCGTGCCGTTCTTCGTTGCCGAGCGCGACTACACCTATGCCGCGGCATCCGGCATCGTGCTCGCCGCGTCGCTGCTGTCCTCCGTGGCGCAACCGCTGTTCGGCGTGCTCACCGACCGGTGGGCCATGCCCTGGCTGCTCCCGCTGAGCACGCTCCTCGGCGGGCTGGGGATCGCCCTGAGCGGCCTCGGCGGGTCCTACGCGCTGACGCTGGTCTTCGTCGCCGTCTCCGGGGTCGGCGTCGCCGCCTACCACCCCGAGTCCGCCCGCGTCGCGCGGGTCGCCAGCAAGGGCAGCCACACCGCGATGGGCTGGTTCTCCCTCGGCGGCAACCTCGGCTTCGCCGTCGCCCCCCTGATGGTCGCCGGGGTCATGGCCGCCGGAGGGCTGCGCCTGACGCCGCTGTTCGTGCTGCCCGCCCTCGCCGGCAGCGTGCTGTGCCTCCTCGTCGTGCGCATGCTGGCCGGGACGTCAGGGACCGGGGCGCGCAAGGCGGTTGCCTCGGCCGGCGCCGACGACAAGGCGTCGTTCGTGAAGCTGGCGCTGGCCGTGGTCTGCCGGTCGATCGTCTTCATCGGCCTCAGCACGTTCATCTCGTTCTACACGCAGCAGCGCGCGGGCGGCGGTACGGCGGCGGGCACCGCGGCCCTGTGCGTGCTCTACCTGGGCGGGGCGGTCGGCACCGTGCTGGGCGGCAACCTGGCCAACCGGTGGGACCGGGTCACCGTCGTGCGCGGGGCGTACCTGATGACGGTCGCCGCCGTCGCGGGCATCGTGTACGCCCCCGGCCCGCTGATCTACCCGTTCGTGGCCCTCACTTCGGCCGGGCTCTACATCCCCTTCTCCCTGCAGGTCACCCTGGGCCAGGACTACCTCCCGTCGCGCGTCGGCACCGCCAGCGGGATCACCCTCGGCCTGACCGTCAGCATCGGCGGCCTCGTCAGCCCGGTCCTCGGCAGCATCGCCGACGCCACTTCCCTGCAGACCGCCCTGGCCCCGCTGATCGCGATGCCCGCCCTGGCCTGGCTGCTCTTCCGGACCCTCCCCGAGCCGGTCGCGCCCAAGCCGGAGTCATCGGTTCCGGCACCGCTGAACGCATCGGAACCGGAACCGCTGCAACAGGCCGTGGACACCCCCGGGACCGGGCTCTCCTCCGCGCGGCGGAACCCCCGTTGACGCCGGCGACGCCGATGACGCCGTGGACGCCGCCCGCCCGCCGGCCGCGGGAGCTTCCGCTTCCGCAGATCCGAGAGGCTTGCCGAGGATGTCACTGCAGGACGCGTGCCCGCTGTCGAGCTGGGGCTGTCCGGCTGCTCAACGGCAGCCCTTCTGGCGGCTGCTGTCGGCGCACTCCACGTCCGAAGGCGAAGTCGAGTACTGCCGCTGCTCCTGTGATGCGCTGGTCGTCCTCCGCGGGGGCGAGCTGGCTGCTTTCACCGGTGCGGAAGACCTCTGAGGAGCCCACGGAGAGGTCCGGCTCACGGCGGGGCGTGACCGGCCTCCGCCGCGGACGCCAGCATCCGGTCCCGGTAGGCGCCGGGCGTGACGTGGACGAACTCCTTGAAGCGGGCGATGAACACGCTCGGCGAGGTGAAGCCGCACAGGTGGGCCGTATTGGTGATCGACTCGCCGTTGGCGAGGTGCGCCAGTGAGGCGACCAGGCGGACGAGGGTGCGCCACTGGGGGAAGGACATCCCGAGCTCGGCCTTGATCAGCCGGCGCAGCGTGCGCTGACTGGTCCCCAGGTCCCGTGCGTGGTCGTCGAGGCTGCGGCCGTCGGCGGGGGCGTGGATCAGTGAACTGCTCAGCGCCAGCAGCCGCGGATCGCGGGGGGTGGGCAGCGAGAGCGCGTTGGACTGGTGCTTCTCGCTGCGGAGTTCGTAGCGCAGCACGTTCTCCAGGGCGGAGCGCATCCGGGCCGGACGGTCGGGTTCCGACAGGGCGGTCAGCACGTGCCGGGCCAGCGGGGTCAGGTTCACCACCGTGGGTCGCTCGCCGGTCCTGGCCCGCATCGGCGGGTAGGCCAGCATGATCGTCGACACGAGGCTGCGGGTGTGGGCGCGGTGGGAGTGCTCGAGTCCCGGCGGGATGACGACGGCGCGGTCCGGGGCGGCGACGACCCACGTTCCCACTGTCGTGATCACGGCCAGGACGCCGGTGTGCGGGACGACGACCTGGGTCTGCTCGTGCCGGTGCGGGGGGACGGTCTCGTCCGGGCGCAGGACGAAACGGCGGACGACATCTTGATCATGGCCGTTATAAAGTATCACCTGGCCGATTATTCACTACCGACTGAACAGACGGTTTTGAGAAGCTCCAGGGCAGGGGGGTGCAGAAAGACATTCGAACGGATTCCACGACGTTATTCCGGGCGCGTTCTCGCGCCTTCGGCATCATCCGGCCACGACCAGCCGGATAAAGGTACGGGGAGACCGGCGGTGCCGCGCCGGCCGAGCCCGCACATTCCATTCTGAGAGCTTCAGCGCGTCCATTCATCGCCCTTTCCGCACCGTGCGACACATGATGTGGTCCGGGCCGATCCAGCATGCCCTGCGGACCACGACTCGCTTTGCCGTGGATTGTTTCGGCGATCCATGCGAACGAATGGAAGTGAACGCAACGCATGACCTTCATCACCGCTGCCCACGAGCTGCTCGAGAGTGATGTCTACATCGATCTGCGTCCCACTCTCGGCATACCGCTCCACCTCAGATGCGAAGGCTTCAACTTCGCCGGATCCATAAAAATCGTACCGGCCGCATGGATGGTCGCCACCGCGGAACGCGAGGGCGTCATCGGCCCCGATTCCATCCTGATCGAGTCCTCTTCCGGCAATCTCGGCGTGGCCCTGGCCGTGACCGCCGCGTCGAAAGGGCTGCGCTTCGTCTGCGTCACCGACCCCAACTGCAACCCCGCCACGGTCAACCTCATGCGGGCCCTCGGGGCCGAGGTCGTGATCGTCGGCGAACCCGATGCGACCGGTGGCTACCTGGCCGCCCGCAAGGCGTACGTACGACAGCGCTGCCGGGAGGACCCCGCCTGCGTCTGGCTCAACCAGTACGAGAACCCGGCCAACTGGGCGGCGCACCACGAGAACACCGCCCCCCTCATCGCCAAGCACTTCCCCGACCTCGACACCCTCTTCGTCGGCGCGGGCACCGGCGGCACCCTCATGGGCTGCGCGCGCTACTTCCGCGAACACCGGCCCGGGGTGCGCATCATCGCCGTCGACAGCGTCGGCTCGGTCAGCTTCGCAGGAACCCCGGGGCCACGGCACATCCCCGGGCTCGGGGCCGGCACCCCCATGCCGCTGATCGACCCGGACCTCACCGGCGACCTCGTCGACGACGTCATCCGCGTCCGCGAGATCGACACCATCCGCACCTGCCGCCGCCTCGCCGCGCGCGGGATGCTCCTGGGCGGCTCCTCGGGCACGGTCGTCACCGCCGCCTCCCGGTGGCTCGCCCGGCACCGCACGTCCGCCCGCACCGCCGTCGCCATCGCCCCCGACCTGGGCGAGCGCTACGTCGACACCATCTACGACGACACGTGGGTCACCCGTCACTACGGCCCCGAGGACGTCCACTCACTCCTGGAGAACCCTTGAGCGACCAGGCCGAAATCCCAGAATTCTCCGTCGTCCCGGGCCGTACGGTGCACCGGGTGCTCGACGGCCGGCAGCGGGAAATCACCGAGCTCGTCGAAAAGGCCTACCTCCTGCACGGCGAGGCCCGCACGATAAACCCGCCCTCGTACTTCCTCCGCTTTCCCGACCGGCCCACCGCCCGCATCATCGCGCTGCCCGCATCGGTCGGCGGCGACCGTCCGGTGGACGGCATCAAGTGGATATCCAGCTTTCCCTCCAACCTGGCCCGCGGAATTCCCCGCGCCTCCGCCGTGCTCGTTCTGAACGACCCGGTCACCGGCTATCCGTACGCCTGCCTGGAGAGCTCCATCATCAGCGCGGTACGTACGGCGGCGTCCGCCGCGGTCGCGGCCCGGGCCCTCATCGGAGACCGCCCCGTGCGCCGCGTGGGATATCTCGGCACCGGGCTCATCGCCCGCTATCTGCACACCTATCTGTCCGTTCTCGGCCGGACGCCCGAGGAATTCGGCGTCCACGACCTGTCGCCGGATTACGCCCGAGGTTTCGCGGATTACCTGAGCGGCACGGCCGGCGGGGCGGGCGTGCGCGTCCACGATTCCGCGGAAGAACTCGTCCGCTCCTGCGACGTGGTCGTCTGCGCCACCACGGCGGCTGCCCCGCACCTCCTCGACCCGTCCTGGTTCGCCCACCACCCGCTGGTGCTGCACGTGTCGCTGCGGGACCTCGGCACCGACGTCGTCCTCGACAGCGTCAACATCGTCGACGACGTCGAGCACGTCCTCAAAGCGAACACCTCGGTGCACCTCGCCGAGCAGCTGACCGGCGGCCGGGACTTCCTGCACGGCACGCTCTACGACGTCCTCACCGGCAGGACCGCCGTCCCCGGCGACCGCACCGTTGTCTTCTCGCCCTTCGGCCTCGGCGTGCTCGACCTCGCGGTCGGCGAACACGTCTTCACCCGGGCCCGGGAGCAGGGCGAACTCTCCGTGGTCGACGGTTTCTTCCACGACCTCAAGCGGCACGGCAGCCCGGATGCGGAGGCGGTGGCCCGATGACGACGACGCCGCAGAAGACGGACCACAAGCCGCAGAAGGCACACGGGAAGACCGGCCGGGAGCCGTTCGGGGCCGTGCAGGTCCGCGCCGAACTCCCCCTGGCCCCCGGCGCGGTGGCCCGGGCGAACGCCCTGGCCCTGCGCAAGGCCGGCCGGGACGCGGACACACGGACCGGAGTACTGGAGCACGTCATCCGGCACGCCGAGCAGGACCCCGGCCGCCCGGCCGTCACCGAGGGCGAACGGACGCTGAGCTACGGCGAATTGCTGGAGCGGGTGGCCGCGATGCGTGACGCGCTGGTCTCCCGGGGCGTGCACGCGGGCGACGTGGTCGCCGCGGTGGGACCGCGCAGCACCGCCACGCCCGTCGTCTTCCTCGCCCTGGAGAGCCTGGGCGCCTCCTACCTGCCCGTCGACCCCGGCTGGCCCGAGGTCCGGGTCCGGGACGTCCTGGACCGCAGCCGGGCCGCGCTGCTGCTGGACTACTCCGGCGCGGGCGGCGGCGCAGGCGGCACTGCGGGCGGCACTGCGGGCGGCGCCGCGGGCAGTACCGCCCATGCCGCCGTCGCGGCCGCCGCGGCCGAAGGGGTCCCGGCGCTGCGGCCGCCGGCGGAGGGCACGTCCGCCGCGCCCCTGCCCCGCACCACCGCCGACCGCTCCCACGAGACCCGCTACACCATCTTCACCTCGGGGACCACCGGCCGCCCCAAGGGCGCCACGGTCGAGCACCAGGGCATGCTCAACCACCTCCGGGCCAAGGTCGCCGACCTGTCCCTGGGACCGGACGACGTCGTGGCCTTCACCGCCCCGCTGGTGTTCGACATCTCGATCTGGCAGATGCTCTGCCCGCTGCTGGCCGGCGGCCGCCTCGTGGTGGTCGACGACGGCGCCGTGCGCTTCCCGCGCCGGCTCGTCACCACCCTCGACGCCACCGGGGTGACGGTCGTCGAGCTCGTCCCCACCGTCGTCGGCTGGCTCGTCGACGAGACGCGGCGCCTGGGCGGCGGCCTGCTGCAGCAGCTGCGCCGGCTGCTGTCCACGGGCGAGGAGCTCCACCCCGCCGTGGCGGCCCGGGTCCTCGACGGCCTCCCGCACGTGGCCGTGATCAACGCCTACGGGCCCACCGAGTGCTCCGACGACGTCACCCACCACCTGGTGACCTCCGCCGACCTGGCCCGCCCCCGGCTCCCGGTCGGCTCGCCCGTCCTCAACACCGCCCTCTACCTGCTGGTGCACGGCGCGGACGGCACGTGGCGGGCGGCCGAACCGGGGGAGAGCGGCGAGCTGTTCGTGGGCGGGACCGGCGTGGGGCTCGGCTACCTCAACGACCCCGCCACCACCGACCGCGCCTTCTTCCGTGACCCCTTCGACCCGGCCTCGGCGACCGGGCGGCTCTACCGCACCGGCGACCTCGCCCGCTTCGACGACGGGCTCGTGCACTACCTCGGCCGCGGCGACCGGCAGGTGAAGGTCGCGGGCGTGCGCATGGAGCTCGACGAGATCGAAGCCGTCCTGCGCCGGCACCCCGCCGTCGACCGGTGCGCCGTCACGGTGTCCGGCGAGGGCGACCTCGCCGAGCTGGTCGGCCACTACTGCCCGCGCGAGCCGGTGCGGCCGGAGGCGCTGGAGGAGGCCCTGGCCGCGGCCCTGCCCCCGGCGATGGTGCCGCGGCGCTGGCGGCAGTGGGACGCACTGCCCCTCACCCCCAACGGAAAGACCGACCACCGGTCGCTGCAGGCGGCCGCCGCCACCCCACGGAAAGAGGCGCGATGACCACAGCAGCCGTGAAGAAGACCGGGACCCCGGCGGATCGTGGCGAACCGGCGCCCGGCGCACCGAGCCCGGCCGAACGCGCCGCTTCCGTGGCCCGCGTCGCCGAACAGGACCTCGCCCGCACCGAACGCGACGCGGTCTTCCCCGAGAAGGCGCTCGCGGAGATGCGCCGGACCGGGCTGCTCGGCCTCCTCGTCCCCGCCGCCGACGGAGGCCTCGGCGGCACCCTCGCCGACTTCGTCGACGTCAGCATGGTCCTGGGGCGCACCGACATGTCGGTGGCGATGATCTTCGCGATGCACTGTCAGCAGTCGGAGGCGATCGTGCGCTACGCGACGTCGCCGCTGCGCGAGGAGCTGCTGCCCCTGCTGGCGTCCGGGGACCTCTACCTCGCCTCGGTCACCACCGAACCCGGCAAGGGCGGCCACCTGTTCAAGTCGTACGCCCCGATGCCCGAGGCCGGCGGCACCCTGGAGATCGACCGGACCGCGCCGATCGTGACCGGCGGCACCGTGGCGGACGGCTTCCTCATCACGATGCGCAGCCCGCAGGCCACCGCGGACCACCACGTCTCCCTGGTGTACGCCCACCGCCGGCAACTGCGCGTGGAGTCCACCGGGCAGTGGCGCCCGATGGGCATGCGGGCCAGCCACAGCCTTCCGCTGACGCTCACCGGCAGCGTCCCGGCCCACCAGGTGCTCGGCGAGCACGGCGCCTTCCACCGGATCGCCCAGGGCGTGTTCGGGCCACTGGCCCACATCGGCTGGTCGGCGGCCTGGCTGGGGACGGCCTGCGGCGCCCTGTCCCGGGTCCTGCACCTGCTGCGCGACCCCAAGGTCCGCAAGCGGTTCGACCTCGGCTCGGAGCTGTTCCTGACCCGGCTGTCCCGGTCGCGGCAGCGGCTCGACGGCGTCCACGCCCTGCTGCGCCGCACGCAGGAGCTGGTGGCGGGGGAGGGCGACCTGTCCGCCCCGGGGATCCAGCTGCTGCTGAACAACCTCAAGATCACCGCGGCCGAGGAGTGCTACGCGGCCGTCAACGACCTGGTCGACGCCGTCGGCCTGCGGCACGGATACCTCCAGGACTCGCCCACCCGGCTGGAGAAGGCCCTGCGCGACCTGCGCTCGGCAGCGCTGAACTACAGCAACGACCGCCTGCACCTGGCGGACGGGCAGCTCTGCCTGCTCGACCCGGACGTCAGCTTCGCCTGACCCGCCCACGGGCGCTTGGCGCCCCCTGCAGCCGTTCCGCGCCCGCTGCCGCGCCGGAACAGGGAATGCAGCCACGCAGCGGCGTGGCGACACGGAAATGCAGAAATGCAGAAATGCAGCATTGTCGCCCCGGCCTGCCGTGAATCCGCACGGCAAATGAATTACCGAATTCGTCGAACGGCCCCGGTGAAATCCTTGTGCCGGCCGGGGAAAACCCGTTAACGTCGAATCGAGAACCCCACCCGAATCGAATTGCTGGAGGGGCCCACCATGCCCGGAAACAGCACGGAAAACTCCACCGAGAACTGGACCACCGCGCTTCGCTACATCGCGGGCCGAAAGGCCGCCGAGGAATCCCTGGGGTTCATCGCCCACGTCGGCGCCACCATACGGAACACCGCCGGCCCCGCCGACGTCGTGCCGGCGGCGGCCAGGGCGTGCGTCCCCTTCATGGCCTCGGCGGTCTCGCTGGACGCGCCGGCCACGCACTCCGGCCCCGTCGTCCAGGCCCCGGACGGGTTCTCGGCGGCGCTGGACGGCGTGCGCGCCCTGGCCCTGAAGGACGCCGGTCCCCAGCTCGTGATCAGCGGGCACGAGGGGCTGGCCGGGCAGACCGACCCCGCCCACCTCGACCTGCTGCGCGCGTGGGGGGCCGACTCGGCGGTGGCCCTCTCGCTGGACTACCGGGGCGTCGCCGGCGGGCACCTCGTCCTCGTGCGCGGCGCGGCGCACCGCCGGGGCCCGCTCGGCCCCGGCGACCTCGCCCTCATCGCCGAGGTGGCCGACCGGGTCGCGGCGTTCAACGCCTTCGCCACCCAGAACGAAGAATGAAGAATAAGGAGTGGTTATGCCGGCGAGCTGGACAGACGTGCGCTCCTGGATCCTCGAACGCAATCCCGACCTGACGGACCTGGACCAGGAAACCGACATCATCGAGACGCGGATCATCAATTCCCTGCAGTTCGTGGAACTGGTGCTCTACGTCGAGGAACTGCGCGGCACGATGCTGCAGTCCGACGAGGTCGATCTCGATGCCTTCCGCACCCTCAAGGGCATCGAGAAGAACTTCCTCCATGTCTGAACCGTCCCTGGTCGTCCAGGGACGCCTCGAAGAGGCCGCCGACGTCGTGGTCTTCCTGCCGCCCGCCGGCAGCGTCACGACGCCGTACCTGCCGATAGGGGCCCGGCTGCCGGCCGCGCTGCCGGCGGTGCACTGCGAAATACCCGGCCGCGGCCGCCTGGCGCACGACGAGGCACCCGCCTCCGTGCACAGTGCGGTGGGCCGCTGGGCCGGTGAACTCGGCGCGCTGCTCCCCGGACGCCGGCTCCACGTGTTCGGCCACAGCCTGGGGGCGCTCTTCGCCTACGAGCTCACGGCCCTGTTCGAAGCCCGGCCCGGCGGCGGGGCCGAGGTCGCCACCCTGCTGGTGTCGGGCTCCCGCGAGCCGGGCAGCCCTCCCCGTTCCCTGGTGGTCCACGCGTTCGCGGCCCTGCGCCGGGAGCAGCGCGCCACGGACCGGGAGGGCGACGCCGAGGGCGCCCGCCTGCTGGCGGACCTGAGGATGCGCCGGGAGCACCGGACCGCGGGGCAACGGCTCCGCGCACCCCTCGCCCTTTTCTGCGGACACGCCGACGCCTTTGCCCGGCCCGCGGAAATGCTCGAATGGAAACGCTTTACCGGCGGCCCTTTTCTGGGAATGTTTACATTCGACGGCGGACATGATTATTATCTGTCCGGCCGGAAAGAAATAGCGGCGGCAATCGGTAGGATCGTGAATCGCAATCCGAATTCGAATTCAGCAGACCTGGGAGTAAGAAATGACGGCTGAAAACGTCACCATCCCCTCCACCGACCAGCTGATCGACGTCATCGGGAACAGCTCGGTGGGCATCGCGGTGACCGACGGCTCCGGCGCCGTCGTCCTGCACAACAAGGCGCTCTCCGTCCTCATGGGCGGCGAGACCGCCCACCTCGGCGAGCGGATCGCGTCCGGCGGCACGGGCGAGGACCTGGCCGGCCTGCTGGAGCGGCTGCGGAAGGAAGGCCGGGTCGAGCACGCCGCGGTCACCTTCCGCAGCGCCGACGGCAAGGAGCGCGCGGCCCGCGTCAACGCGGTGCTGACGGGCGAGGGCGCCGGCACCCGCATCCACTGGGTGAGCCGTCCCGAGCTCGGCGAGCGGCTGCCGGTCTCCAGCACCAGCACCGAGGACGCGGCCCTGTCCGACGCCACCGCCTGGATCCGCGCGGTCGACGCCTGCGCCCACCCCGCCCTGGCCCCCACCCCGGACAAGGAAGCGGTGATGCGCGAGTTCTACCAGGTGGCGCCGGTGGCGATCCACCTGATCGGGGTCAACGGCAACGTCATGCACGCCAACCCCGCGGATGTCGCGCTGGTCGACTACACCGCGACCCCGACCGAGTACGTCGGCGGCCACATCCGCAAGATCTACGAGGACCAGGGCCTGCTCGACGACTTCCTCTCCCGCTGGGACGAGGACTCGCCGATCATCAACTTCCGCGCCAACTTCGTCACCAAGGACGGGGCCCCGAGGCCGGTCCTGATCTTCTCGACGGCACAGGCCGAGGGCGGCAGCGTCAGCAACACCCGCTGCTTCGTCTTCAACGACCCCGAGCCGGGCCGCGCCCGCGACACCATCAGCGCGTTCGGCTGGCCGGCCTGATCACCGGGGCGGGGGGGGGGGGGGGGGGGGGGGGGGGGGGGGG
>NZ_JBPQTS010000019.1:0-59062 GCF_051386455.1 Streptomyces sp. URMC 124 | reverse complement strand
CGCCGAGTTCCAGAGCAGCGAGCCCTTCCGCTTCGAGCTGCCCGGTGTGCGGGCCACGCCGCTGGACGCGGGGCCGGGGTGAGGACGACGGCGGGGACGGACACCGGAGCGGCGGCCGCAGCCGGAGCCGGCGCTTCGGCCGGGGTTGCGGCCGCCGCCTGCTCCGCGCCCCGCCGGTGGCGGCGGCGCAGCGCGTCGATGTGGGTCAGGCTCGCCCGCAGCTCGCCGGGCGCGACGCCGAAGTCCACGAGCGAGACGATCTCGTCGGCACCGGCCTCGGTCACGGTCCGCACCACGGGCGAGACGCTGTCGACCGTACCGATCAGCGCCCGCTGGTCGCAGTAGCGGTCGTACGCGCGGCGGAACACCACGTCGAGGTCGTCCTCGCTGAGCGAGGAGAGGTCCACGTTGTGCCCGAGGCTGTTGGTGACACCGCCGAAAAGCGACAGGGACGCCCGCATGTAGCGCGACAGGGGTTCGTACGCCTCGGCCCGCGCGACGTCGTGACGGCCGGCGAGGTACGTGTGCAGCAGGACGGCAACGCGCCCGGTGGCCGGGTCCAGGCCGTGCTGCTCGCGGGTACGGCGGTACAGCGCGACGTTCTCCGCGAACTGTTCGACGCTCTGCGTCATCAGGTTGGTGACGATGCCGAGGTCGTGCCGGGCCGCCAGCTCGAACGAGGCCGGGTTGCCGACCACCGCCGTGTACATGGGCGGGGCGTCCTGAACGGGCCGCGGGAAGAGCCGTACGTCGGCCTCGCCGTCACCGCTGGTCCGGCGCAGCGCCTCGCCCCGCCAGAACCGCCGCACCTGCTCCAGCTGCTCGTACATCGCCTCCTTGTGGCGCCCGAAGCGCTCGGGGAAGAAGACGAAGTCGTTGGCGTGCCAACCGCTGGCGATGCCGATGCCGACCCGGCCCCCGGAGAGGTTGTCGACCATCGACCACTCCTCCGCGACCCGGATCGGGTCGTGGATCGGCAGGACGACGGACCCGGCGTTGAGCCGGATCCGCGAGGTCTCCCGGGAGAGGGCGGCGGCCAGCACGGCGGGGTTGGGGAAGAGCCCGCCGAAGGAGTGGAAGTGCCGCTCGGGCATCCAGAGGGCGTGGAACCCGTTCCGGTCGGCGAACCGCGCGGTCTCCAGGAGCAGCTCGTACTTGCCCTCGCGGGGTGCGGCGCCGACACCGGCACCGGCGTCGGCATCGGTACCGGCGTCGGCGTCGGCGCCCTGCGGGTAGTCGCCGAAGAAGTAGACGCTGAAGTCCGGCGTACGGGGGGTTGCCTGCGGCGCGGCCGGGGCGACGGCCGCGGCCGCGTTCCAGGCCATGGACGCGACGGCAACGTGCTTCTTCGGTTCCCCGGAGGCGCCGGTGACGGGTGCGGGGGCCGCCTGTGCGCCGGGCCTGTCGGCCGAACCCCGGGGCGGGGACGCCGGTTCCGGGGCCTTCGCGGCTACGGTGACCAGCTCCGCCAAGAACGCGCCGTCCGCAGCCGAAGACCCGGCGGCCGAAGACCCCGCCGCCGAAGGCTTCGCCGCCGGCGCTACCGGCCGGGCGCCCGGAAAGAAGCCCGCTCCGCGAAGCTCTCGCAGCGCCCCCTTGACCGCGTCCGCGATGAATGCGAGATCGCCGTCGGAGTGCGCGGTGGAGAGGAAGAAGTTGCGCCACTCCCACACGTGCACGCCGCGCAGCATCAGGTGGTGGTACAGGAGCTCCATGTCGGCGCGGTGGTCGAAGCGGAACTGCGAGCCGAAGTGGCTCATCCGCAGCGGGAACTCCTCCGCCTCGAAGAACGCGTTCAGCGAGGCGGCCATCTCGCCGGTACGGGCGTTGAGCCGCTCCTGCAGCAGCGGGCTGTGCTCCTTGAGGTGCGTGAGGACGGCGCGCGCGGCGACCATCGACACCGGGTGCTGGATGTACGTGCCGCCGAAGAACGTGGTGTCCGCGGGCGGGTAGCTGTCGTCGCCGTACGACCAGTAGCCGCCGTCGACGCCGTCCATGATGTCGGCGCGGCCGGCGATGGCCCCGATGGGGAAGCCGCCGCCGAGCAGCTTGCCGTAGGTGGCGAGGTCGGGCGTGACGCCGTAGAGCTCCTGGGCGCCGCGCAGCGCGGGGCGGAAGCCGGTCAGCATCTCGTCGAACATCAGGACGATGCCGAGGCGGGTGGTCAGCTCGCGCAGCTTCCGTACGAACTCGACGGGCTGCAGCGCGGGGTGCCGGCTCTGCACGGGCTCGATGATGACCGCGGCGATGTCCCCGGCCTGCCGGGCGATGGCCTCCAGGGCGGCGTCGCTGCCGTACTCCAGGACGATCAGGTCCGAGACGGCGCTGTCCGGGATGCCGCGGGAGACGGGCACGGTGACCCGCGCGTCCGGGCCGCCGGAGGAGCGGCCGAGGACGGTGTCGGCGTGGCCGTGGTACGCGCCGAGGAAGGTGACGATCTTGTTGCGGCCGGTGGCGGAGCGGGCGAGGCGGATCGCCGCGGAGTTCGCCTCCGTACCGGAGTTGGCGAACGCCACGCGCTCCATGCCCGTCATCCCGGCCAGCAGCTCGGCGGCCTCGCCGGTCTCGACGTTGCGGGGGCCGAGCTGGATGCCGCGGGAGAGGTGCTCGCGCACCGCCTCGCTGACGAAGGCCGGCTCGTGCCCGAAGAGGAGCACGCCGAAGCCCATGGTGATGTCGACGTACTCGTTGCCGTCGACGTCCTGCAGGCGCGCGCCGCTCGCCCGGCGGCCCGCGATGGGGTACAGCATCTCCTTCGTACCGCTGCGGAAGCCGACGACGGCGCGGCTGTCGGCGAGGACGCGGCGGTAACGCTGGGCGATCTGCTTGGACGTCGGCGTCTTGGCGGTGTAGCGGCGCACCAGGTCGTCGAGGTGGTCCTGCTGCGAGCGCGGGGCGCCGCCCTGGACCATGCCGGAGGCGCGGGAGACGGTCACGCGCGGGCCGTGGACACGCCGCGGCGCGGCGCCCTGCTCCCCGGCGGCCGCTGCGCCCGGGGCTGCCTCACCGGCGACCGGCGGCCTGTCCGTGCCCGTCGGTTTCTCCGTGCCCGCCGGTTTCTCCGTGCCCGGCGACGTTCCTGCCGGAGGACTGCCGGCCGGCCCGCCGCCGATCTGCTCCGCGATGCGCCGCGAGAGCTCGGTCATGGCGGCGAGGTCCTGTTCGAGGGCCGCGGAGGCGGCGTCCAGGCCGGTCACCGGGCCACCGTGCCGTTGAGGCGGGCGGTCGCGGCGGCGGTCTGCAGCGACAGCAGCTGGGAGAGCTGGGACATCATCTGCAGCTGTATCTGCGATATCTGCTGCAGTTTGTGGGCGAGGTCCTCCAGCTCCTGGCGGGTGGCGTATTCGGGGGCTGCGGGCGGAGCCGCGGGCTCCGGCGCGGGGACGGCAGGGACGGCAGGGATAGCCGGGGCCACCGGGGCAACGGGGGTCGCCGGAACGACGGGTGCGGGCACCGCAGGCCACTGCTGCACAGGAGGCTGCGGAGCAACAGGCTGCTCCGCCACGGGCGGCGCAACCGGCGGCGCTACCGGCGCCACAGCGGGCGCGGCGGGCGCGGCCGCCGCCCCCAGGGCCTCCGACGGCATCCGCCCCGCGATGAGCTCCGCGAGCCGCCGCGGCGTCCCCGTCTCCTCGAACAGCTCCCGCATCGAGACCTTGACCTGGTGCGCCTGCTCCAGTTCGCGCAGCACGCTGATCATCTGCAGGGAGTCGGCGCCGAGGTCGAAGAAGGAGGTGTCGCCGGTGATGGCGTCCGGGTCGTGGCTGAGATGCCGGGCGGTCGACTCGATGATGCTTCGGACGACCCGCTCGACCGCTGCCTCGTGCTGTACCACTGTGGCTCCATCTGTCGCTGGTGTTCCGGTACGTACGGCCGTCAACTCCGGCCCTGTCCAGTAGTCCTTGTGCTGGAAGCGGTATCCCGGCAGCGGGATCCGGCGGCCGCCGCAGCCACTGAGCAGCGGCTGCCAGTCCAGGTCCGCGCCCGCGCAGTACAGGCCCGCCGCGGCGCCCCACAGCGTGCCGAGGCCGGTGCCGCGGCGCAGCGACGGCAGTGCGGGCACCCCGGGCAGGGCCCGGCGCGCCAGGCCGCTGAGCGTGGTGTGCGGGCCGATCTCGACCAGGGCCGCGGGCTCCGTGCCGCCGATCGTGCGCAGCGCCTCGTCGAAGCGCACGGGCTCGCGGGTGTGCCGCAGGAAGTAGGCGGTGTCCGGGGTCCAGCCGGGCGGGCGGACGGTGCCGTCGAGCCCGCTGACGAAGGGGATCCGCGTCGGCCGGAAGGCGACCGTGCCGAGCACCGCCCGGAAGTCCTCCAGCATCGGTTCCATGAGGGCGGTGTGGAAGGCACGGTCGACCGGCAGGCGTTCGCCCGGCGTACCGCGCGCTTCCAGCAGTGCGCACACCTCGTCCACGGCGGCCACCGGCCCGGCGAGCACGTGCGAACGCTCACCGTTGGCCACGGACAGCTCGGCGCCGGGGACTTCGGCCGCCAGCGCGAGGGCCGCCTCGCGGGTGAGCGGTACGGCCGCCATCGCACCGGGCGCGCAGAGCCGCTGCATCAGCCGGCCGCGCTCGGCGGTCAGCCGCAGGCCGTCCTC
This sequence comes from Streptomyces sp. URMC 124, assembly GCF_051386455.1. Taxonomy (NCBI): domain Bacteria; kingdom Bacillati; phylum Actinomycetota; class Actinomycetes; order Kitasatosporales; family Streptomycetaceae; genus Streptomyces; species Streptomyces sp. URMC 124. Next base: position 54,465 of record NZ_JBPQTS010000019.1, on the reverse strand, counting down.
CAGCGACAGCGCCCCGGCGGCGCAGAGGGCCGCGTACTCGCCGACGCTGTGCCCGGTGACGGTCGCGGGGGCGACTCCGGACTCCCGCCACAGCCGCGTCAGGGCGCACTGCAGCGCGAACAGGGCGGGCTGGGCGGTGTCGGTGGGCCAGAGGGAATCCGCCCCCACAGACCCGGCACCACCGAGCAGCCCGTCGAGCAGCGAGCCCCCCATGAGGTCGCGGTAGTGGCGCTCGCAGGCGTCGAGGACCTCACGTACGGCGGGGAAGCGTGCGTACAAGTCCGCGGCCATGCCCCGGTACGGGCTGGCCTGGCCCGTGAACAGGAAGGCCACCGAGGATGCGCCCTCGCGCGGCGCCGTCCCTGTCGTCACAGTGGCCGTACCCGTGCCCGTATCCGTACTGGCAAGCCATGCGTCCAGGGCGTCGGCGAGCGCAGCAGGGTCGGCCCCCCGCGCAGCGAGCCGGAAGCGCCGGTGGTCACGGCCCACCGCGGCGGTGGTGACCAAGTCGGCCTGCGGGATCCCGGGGCGCTCCCTCAGCGCGTCGCGGAACGCGCGGGCGTTGGCGGCCAGCGCCTCCTCGCTGCTGCCGGAGACCAGGAGGACGTCCGGCGGGGCCGCGGCGGCGGCCGGACGGGGCGCGGGCTCGGGAGCCTGCTCCAGGACGAAGTGGACGTTGGTGCCGCCGATGCCGAGCGAGGTCAGGCCCGCGCGGCGCGGGTGGTCCGCCTCCGGCCAGGGCATGGCGGTGCCGGGGATGTAGAAGGGGCTGCCGTCCAGGGCGAGGAGCGGGTTGGGCGTGGTGAAGTTCGCCATCGGCGGGACGACGCCGTGCTTCAGGACGAGCAGCGTCTTGATCAGCCCGGCCAGGCCGGAGGCCACGTCCAGGTGACCGATGTTGGCCTTGGTCGAGCCGAGGGCGCAGTAGTGGGTCCGGTCGGTGTCCTGGCGGTAGGCGGCCGCCGCGCCGTCGAACTCGATCGGGTCGCCCTTGAGGGTGCCCGTGCCGTGCGTCTCCAGGTAGCCGATGGTGTCCGCGCCGACGCCCGCCCGCTCCAGGGCGCGGCGGATGGCGGCGCACTGGCCGCCCGCGCTGGGGGCGGTGTACGCCTTCTTGTCCGCCCCGTCGTTGGTGACGCCCCAGCCGCGGATGACGCCGTGGACGGTGTCGCCGTCGGCGAGGGCCCGGTCGAGGCGCTTGAGGACGACGGCGACGACGCCCGTACCGCCGACGGTTCCGTCCGCGCCCGCGTCGAAGGCGCGCAGCCGGCCGGACTTGGAGAGGATGGATCCCTTGACGTACTGGTAGCCCAGCACCTGCGGAACGTGGACGGCCGCCGCGCCGGCGAGGGCGATGTCGCAGTCCTCCGCGAGCAGCGCCTGCGCCGCGGTCTGTACGGCCACGAGCGAACTGGAACAGGCCGTCTGGATGTTGACGGCGGGTCCGGTAAGGCCGAGCCGGTAGGCGACGCGTGTCGCCGTGAAGTCGGGGGCGCTGCCGGTGACGATCTGCATGCCCGTCATCCAGTTGTCGGCGGGCACGCTCGGCAGGACGTTGTTGAGGAGGTAGGTCTCCAGCGTGTACAGGTGGTAGCCCGTGGTGGCGTAGACGCCGACCCGGGTGCCGTCGCGCTCTCCGGGGTACCCCGCGTTCTCCAGGGCGTGCTGGGCGCATTCGAGGAACATGCGCTGCTGCGGATCGGTGAGCTGGGCCTCGCGGGCGCTCATGCCGAAGTGCTGGGCGTCGAAGCCGGTGAGGTCGTCCAGGATTCCGGACGCTCCGACGAAGTCGGGCGCCTCGTAGCGCTCGGCGGGCACTCCGGCCGCGGCAAGCTCCTCGTCGGTGAAGCGGGTGATGCAGTCCGTCCCGTCGCGGACGACGCGCCAGAGCTCCTCGGGGGTCTCCGCCCCCGGTAACCGGAAGGCCAGCCCGATGACGGCGATGCCTTGGCCGGCGCCGCGGGTGCCTCCGGCGCCACCGGTGCCTGTGGCGTTTCCGGTGTCGCCGGTGCCCGTGGCGCTGCCGGCGCCTACGGTGCCGCCGTAGCCTCCGGCGCTGCCGGGGCCTTCGTGGTGCGTGGATGTCATGAGCTGCGGCCTTCCGCCGTCGATGCGTCCGCGGATACGTCCTTGGTCAAGTCCACCGACACGTCCACCGACCCGTCCGTCGTCATGTCCGTCGACACGTCCGCCGACGCCGCCCGGACGCCCTCGCCGCCCGCCGCCCCGTCCGCCTCCCCACGGGTGAACCTGCCGCCACGCCTCAGGAGCACGGCCAGCAGGACGACGCACAAGGCGATCGCCAGGCCGTGGAACGCGGCCACCACCTGCAGCGGCGAGAACGACTCCAGCAGGGCCGCGCTGACGATCATGCCGAGGCCGAAGCCGGTGTTCTCGGCGGAGGCCGACAGTCCGAAGAGCCGGCCGCGCTGGGCGTCGGGGGCGGCCTGGAGCCGGGAGATGTACACGATCTCCGTGAAGCCGTCGGCCATGCCGGCCACCAGCGCGGCGATGATGGCCGGCACGGTGGGCAGGCCTGCGAAGACCACGATGAACGCCGCCGACATCACGCACGCCCCGAGCGCGAACGCCCGCTCCCCCGGGGTCCGGCCGGTCTTCTTCGTGACCCGGCCGAAGAGTTGCTGCGCGACGATGTTGCCGATGGCCCAGGTGGCCCAGAACTGGCTGATGAACGTGGCCGGGTGGCCGGGGTCGAGGCTGTCCGAGTAGATGGGCAGGGCCACGTTGTGGGACGAGGAGCCCAGCCCGTCCACGGCCCGGACGGCGATCATCACGGCGAGCAGGGGTGCCGTGCGCAGCAGCATCCGGGCGAAGCCGCCCGCGGCGCCGGACGACGCCTCCTGCTCCGCGGCCGATCCCGACGCCGCCTCCGCGCCCGCCTCCGCCGCCGCCCGGGTGCGTACGGGCAGCAGGAACAGCACCGTCGCGGAGATCACGAAGGTGGCGGCGTCCAGCGCGAACGCCGTGGAGTAGCCGAGCTGGGCCACGACCAGGCCGGACGAGGCGAAGCCCGCGATCATGGCCAGTGAGCGGCCGGTGACGAGCAGGCCGTTGGCGCGGGCCCGGTGCTCGGCGCCGACGATCTCCGGCACGCTGCTGCGCAGGGCGACCTGGGAGAGCGTGGAGCAGAACCCGGTGATCACCGCCAGGCCGAAGAGCAGCCCGACCCGGGCGCCGTCGGGGGCGAGCAGCAGGGCCAGCAGGGCCAGGGCCTGGGTGAGGTCGGCGCCCACCATGAGCCGCTTACGGTCGCAGGCGGAGACGAGGCGGCCGCTGATGAAGCCGGAGAGCACGTTGGTCACCAGGCGGACGGCCATGAAGAGGCCGGCGGTGAGCGCGCTGCCCGTGACGTGGTAGATGAAGACGTTCAGCGCCACCATGTTCAGGTAGCTGCCGTACGCCGAGATGCCGTTGCCGACGACGAGCAGACGGAAGTGCCCCACGCGCGGTCCCCCTCCGGTCGCTCGGGTTGTGGCGGCACCGCGGTCGACGGCGCACGTCTTCACACTCGCCCGGTTCGAAGCGGGGCTGGAGCCACGGAAGTTGGGGACTTGACAGGTGACTTGCCTGCGATTAGGGGGCCATTGACCGGTTGGCCACTATTTTTTGCTTGCTTTTAGCCGAGTTCGTGGTTAGATCCATTCAAAAGCGTCGCGCGGGGGAGAACCTTCACCCGCGGCCGGCCGCAGGCCACCCACGCCGCGCGGCTCCGCCTGCCCGATGGAGAACCGATGCCCGGCCTCAGCGTCCAGACGCGACCGCCGCACCTGTCGCCCCGCGAGCGGCAGGTGCTGGCCCACATCGGCGCGGGGCTCACCTACCACCAGACGGCCAGGCGACTCGGTATCAGCGTCCACACCGTCGGCACCTACCTCCGCCGCATCCGCGCCAAACGCCCTGCGCCGACGCTCGCGGATCTCGTACGCCTCAGCATCAGCCAGGAAGCGGGCTGACCCACCGCCGGTCACCACCACCGCCGCCCGTCAACGCCCCAGCGTCAAGAGCCCGCCGCCCGACACCCTCAGTACCCACTTTTTTGTGGGTACTTGTCGGTGCGGGGAGGCAGAGCGGAACCTGGTCACACGACGGCGCGAGGGGCGCCGCACCCGAGTGAGACGGGAGTGACCATGCGTCAGGAGGCCGACTGTTCCTGGACGAGCTTCTCCAGGCGGCGGTGGCCCCAGTCCGAGACGGGCCCCAGGACCTCCGAGAGCTCGCGGCCGAACGGCGTGAGGGAGTACACCGTTTTCAGCGGCAGCTCGTCATGCACCACCCGGTGCACCAGTCCGTCGGCCTCCATCTCGCGGAGCGCCTGAGTCAGCACCTTCTCACTGAGGCCCGGCAGCCGGCGCCGCAGCTCCCCGGGGCGCCACGGACCGGATTCCAGCAGCCACAGCAGAGCGGTCTTCCACTTGCCGTCGATCACGGCGATCGCGGCGGTCACTCCGCAGACGTTCGTGTCCCTGGCGCGACTTCTCGTCACGTAAGCCCCTTTCACCACTTTTCCCGATACTTGCACAGAGGTTGATCAAACATGTCTTCACACCCCCGACAGTCTGCCGTCACCGTGCTGGGTCTCGGCCCGATGGGCCGGGCTTTGGCCGGAGCGTTCCTGGATGCCGGTCTGCACACGACGGTCTGGAACCGGACGCCGGGCAGGGACCGCGATCTGGTCGAGCGAGGCGCAGTCGGCGCCCGATCCGCCGAAGAGGCGGTCGCCGCGAGCGGGCTGACCGTGGTCTGCGTGGTGAACTACGACGCCGTGGACGCCGTTCTGCGGCGCGAGGCGGTTACCGACGCGCTCAAGGGCCGCACGGTGGTGAACCTGACCGCCGACACCCCGGCCCGGGCCCGCGACACGGCGGCCTGGGCGGCCGGGCACGGCATCTCCTACCTGGACGGCGCCATCATGACGCCGAACACGACCATCGGTACGCCTGTCGCGGTCTTCATCCACAGCGGCCCCGAGGAGCTCTACCGCAAGCATCTGCCCGTCCTCGAGGCGCTGGGCGGCACCCACACTCACCTCGGCGAGGAGATCGGCCGGGCGGCCGCCTACGACATCGCGCTGCTGGACATCTTCTGGACTGCCATGGCGGGCTATGCCCACGCTCTGGCGGTGGCCAAGGCCGAGGGTGTCACCGCGCAGGAGCTGGCGCCGTTCGCGAAGGGCATCGGCGCGATCCTCCCGCCGCTCTTCGAGCAGACCGCGGAGGGCGTGGACAGCGGCGACTTCTCCGGCGAGGACAACCCGATCACTTCGGCGGCCTCGTCCATGGCCCACATCGTGCAGGCCTCCGAAGCGCATGGCATCGACGCGGGCGTGATGCGCGCGGCAGAGGGGATGGCCCGCCGCGTCATCGGCCTGGGCCACGGCACGGACGGGTTCATCCGCATCGCCGAGGTACTGGGTCGCCGCTGAGGAAGCGGCAGGCAGGCGAACTCACCCGCCGCCCGCCTCGCCGCCCACGCAAGACGCTCGGCCGGGAAACCCCGGCCGAGCGTCTGTGTGAACCGTTCGCGGCTTGATCAACTCGCCGCGGCGGCTCAAGGGAACCGTTCTGCGATCAGTCGGCGGCGCGGACCGGCTCCGGCTCGGCGGCCGGCTCGGCGGCGCGGGCGGCCTCCGCCTTCTTGGCCTTGATCCGCATGACGACCAGCGAGCCGAGGCCGAAGAGCACGGCTGCGAGCAGGCCGAGCCAGGAGAACTTCTTCAGCCACTCCTCGGCCACCTTGCCGACGGAGTAGATCACGGCGACGGTGCCGCCGGCCCAGACGATGCCGCCGAGCACGTTGGCGATCAGGAACTTCCAGTACGGCATCTTCAGCACGCCCGCGAGCGGGCCCGCGAAGATCCGCAGCAGGGCGATGAAGCGGCCGACGAAGACCGCCCACATGCCCCACTTCTGGAAGGACCGCTCGGCGGTGGCCACGTGGTGCGGGCCGAAGTGCTTGGGGAACTTCCGGCCGAGCCACTCCAGCAGGGGCTTGCCGCCCTTGCGGCCGATCAGGTAGCCGATGGAGTCACCGATGATCGCGCCCGCGATGGCGCACGCGCCGAGCACATACGGGTTGATGTGGTCCTGGGTGGCGGCCAGCAGCGTGGCGCTGACGAGGACGATCTCACCGGGAAGCGGAATACCCAGGCTCTCCAGCCCGATGACCCCGCCCACCAAGAGGTAGACGGCGACCGCCGGTACCGTTTCGAGCCACTCCTGGATGTGCAACGCCGGTTCCTCCCGGTTGACGATCTCTTCCCGGCGTGCGCCACGGGGCGCACGCCGGGAAGCCTACTGGAGGAGAGGACTCCCTCAGGGCCCCGCGGGTTGCGGCGGAACGGTTACTTGTTCGGCCGCAGCGTCCAGACGACCGTCATTTCGCCGGTCACATCGCCGTCCTCGCGGGTGATCGCGACGTGGACGGGGAATTCCGGCCGGCCGCCGGCGTCCAGCTCGGCGACGACGTCGGCGGCCGGGCGGCCGAGCTCGGCGGTGGCGGTGACGGGGCCCATGGCGAGCTTCTTGTAGCCGATCTCGGCGCGGACGGCCAGGGGCACGGCGCGCGAGAGCTGGTCGCCGAAGGCGGCCAGGACGATCGCGCCGCTCGCGGACTCGGCCAGGGTGAACATGGCGCCGGCGTGCGGGCCCCCGACGTGGTTGTGGTAGTCGGGCTGGTCGGGGAGCCGGACGACGGCGCGCTCGGCACCCGCTTCCTCGAAGACGAGGTTGAGCGTCTTGGCCATGGGCACGGTGGCCAGGAGCATGTCGCCGATCGACGGCTGGGTGGTCTCAGACATGCCCGCAAGTTACCAGTCGGTAGCAACGGCGGGAAGGGGCGCCCTCACCGAGGTCATCTTCTGCCTCTATGGTTATCGGCCATGTGGCCAGGACAGCAGCCGCCCGGGGGCGAGCAGAACCCGCAGGATTCGAATCCGTACAAGACGCCGGTGCCGCCGCCGGGGCCGCCGTCCGGCGCCCAGCCGGGCTACCCGCAGCCCAATCCGTACCAGCAGCCGGGCGCCCAGCAGCCCGGTCCGCAGCAGCCGAATCCGTACCAGCAGCAGCCCGGGGGCCCGCCGCCGCCCACCCCGCCCGGGGGACAGCAGTGGCACACCCCGGCCCCGCCCGGGGCCCCCGAGCCGCCGCGGGACAACCGCAAGCGCACCGCGGTGATCGCGATCACCGCGGCGGTCGCCGTCGTGGCCGCCGCCGTGATCACCGGTGTCGTGGTCCTGAAGGACGACGACAAGGAGAACGTGGCGAAGAGCGACCCGACGACCGCGCCCTCGGCGTCCGCGTCGTCGGCGGCGCCGTCCCCCTCGCAGGGCGCGAGTGAGGACCCGGCCGACAACCCGCGGGCGAACGTCGAGGTCAAGCCCGTGATCGACGGTTGGAAGGTCGTCACCAACAGCAAGCGGCACGTCGCCTACGACGTGCCGCAGGAGTGGAAGGTCCTCCCTCCGGGGACGAGCTTCGGCTTCACCAAGGACGGCGACAAGTCCTTCCCGCCCAAGGGCGGCGGCATCAACATGTCCGGAGTCGCCCGCTTCGCCGAGGACCGGTGCGAGAAGGACGCCGTCCCGGTCGCCGCCGGGACCAAGGGCGCCCAGGGCGCCAAGAGCGAGGCCGACGCCGCCGAGAACGAGGCGCTGAACTGGCTGTACTGGGGCTTCGACCAGAAGAAGTCCGGGAAGTTCAGCTACTCCAAGGGCAAGGAGTTCAAGAGCGACCACGGCCTGACCGGCACCTCGGCCTCGGCGACGGTCACGGGGATCTCGGAGAAGCACCACTGCGCCACCAGCGCCAAGTCCGTGACGGTGACGTACAAGGACGTCAACGGCGACCTGGCCACCTGGTGCTTCTACAGCGCCACGGGCACCGACGACGAGATCCCCGACGACACCATCAAGAAGATCATGAGCTCCCTCAGGCCCCTGAAGAGCTCCTGATCTCCGGCCGGTCTCCTGCGCTGCGGCGACCCCCGTCTCCGCCACCCCGCCGGGCCCGGCGCGTCAGCCCACGCTGAACGCCCCGCCCGGCGGCTCGGGGGACCCCACGGCGTCCGCGTCGTCCACCGGCCGCGCGCCGGCAGCGAACCGCTCCAGCGCGTCCCCGTGCTCGACCCGGGCCGGGAAGGCGTCCCCCGCGGCGCGGCGCGCGAGCGCGGCGACGGGCAGCTCGCCGTGCGAGGCGACGAGGACCGCGTTGCCGAAGCGCCGGCCGCGCAGCATCGACGGCTCCGCGATCAGGCAGACGTGGGCGAAGACGGCCCGGAAGGTCGCCACCTGTGAGCGCAGGAAGTCGAAGGGCGCGCCGTCGGCGAGGTTCGCCGCGTAACGGCCCTGCGGCCGCAGCACCCGGGCGGCGGCGTGCGCGTAGGCGAGCGAGGTGAGGTGGGCCGGGACCCGGGAGCCGCCGAAGACGTCGGCGACGAGCACGTCGGCCGAGGCGTCCGCGCAGGCCTCCAGCTCGCTGCGCGCGTCACCGGCGATCACCTCGACGCCCGAGCCCGGCCGCAGCGGCAAGTGCTCGGCGACCAGCGCGAGCAGGCCGCGGTCGGCCTCGACCACGCGCTGCCGCGAGCCCGGGCGCGTGGCGGCGACGTACCGCGGCAGCGTGAGCGCCCCGCCCCCGAGGTGCAGCACGTCCAGGGCGCGGTGCGGCTCGGCGGCGGCGTCGAGGACGTGGGCGATCCGCTGGGCGTACTCGAACTCCAGGTGCGTCGGGTCGTCCAGATCGACGTACGACTGCGGCGCTCCGTTCACCGTGAGCAGCCAGGCCCGCTGCCGGTCCACGTCGGGCATCAGCTTGGCGGTGCCCCAGTCCACGTCCCGCGTGACGGGTATCGGTTCTTCCACTCCCCTATTGTGCGTTCACGGCACGGCGGGGGAGACCGTTCCGGTGCCGACGGTGCGGCCTCCTTCGCGGATGACGAAGGCGAGGCCGGTCTCCAGGGGCACGTCCCGGTCGAGGACGACCGCCATGGTGACGCTCTCGCCGGGCAGCGCGACGCCGGGTCCGCCGAGGATCACGGTGCCGGTCACGTCGGCCGTGCGGAGGTGGAACTGCGGCCGGTAGCCCGAGAACAGAGGCGTGTGCCGGCCACCCTCCTCCGCCCGCAGCAGGCACACGTCCGCGGTGAAGCGGCGCCGCGGCACGACGCTGCCGGGCGCGGCGACGATGTCGCCCCGGCGGGCGTGCTCGCGGTGGAAGCCGCGCAGCAGCAGGGACACGCGGTCGCCCGCCTGCGCGGTCGCCAGCGGGCGGCCGAAGGACTCCAGCCCGGTGACGTGCGTGTCGCTGGGACCGTCGGCCCCCAGGAGCTGGACGCGGTCGCGCAGCCGGACCGTGCCGCGCTCGATGACGCCGGTGACGGCCGTACCGCGCGCGGGCAGGGTGAGGACCCTCTCGACGGACAGCAGGAAAGGCGCGTCCGTATAGCGCAGGGGCGTCGGCACGTACGTGTCCACGGCGTCGAGGAGCGCCTCGATCGTGGCGGCCCAGCGCGCGTCGCCCTGCAGCGCGCGCAGGGCCGAGACGCGGACGACCGCGGTGTGCTCGCCGTCGTAGCCGTGGGCGGTGAGCAGGGCGCGCACCTCCTGCTCCAGCAGGTCCGCCAGCTCTGGCGCGGCCGCGTCCGCCTTGGTGAGGGCGACGACGAGGTGGCGCACGCCCGCCCGGCGGGCGAGCAGCAGGTGCCGGGGGAGCTGCGCCGACGCGGGCCCGTCGACGGCGGAGACGACGAGGACGGCGCCGTCGAGCCTTGCCGTCCCGGCGAGCAGGTTCTTGGCGAAGCGCGGGTCGCCGGGCGGGTCGGTGTGGGCGTAGTGGCGGGTGCCGGTCTCGTAGACGACGTGGACGCAGGCAGCCGCCCGGTCGGGCCCGGAAGGCTGCTGGAGGGAGAGGGCCCGGGCGCGGGCGCCGAGGACGTGGATGACGGCGGCGGTGAGCGTCGTCCTGCCGTGGCGGGCGGGGCCGAGGGTGGCGATGTTGACGTGCGGTTTGTGGCGCGGATGGCCGGACGTTGGCCGGTGCATGCGCTTGATGCTCGCGCACCGGGTGCGGGGCGTCGAACGGTTTTCCGCGCCACCGGCGCACGACGCACGCGGGGCGTTCGAGTGAACGTAAGGGGAAGGAGTGTTCCGTCACCGCCCCGTCTTTCCGTGATGACGACCGCTTTATATCCCTGTCGGTTAGGCTCCAGCGATGCCCGAACCCGCCACGCCCTCCCCCGGCCCCGCCGAGCTCCCTCCGCGTGCCCGGCTCTCCTCGTGGCTCCGCCTGGGTCTGCTCGTGGTGCTGCTGGCCGCCGCCGCGGCCGCGGTGCTCGCGCTGCGCCCGGAGCGGATGCTCGCCGAGGGCTGGCCTCAGCTGTCGGGCGGCGCGGCCGTGGTGCTGTTCTCCGCGGCGTACGGTCTGTGCACCGCGGCCTTCGTGCCGCGCCCGATCCTGAACATCGCGGCCGGCGCGCTCTTCGGCGCCCCCGTCGGAACGGCCTCCGCCGTGGTGGGCACGGTGCTGGGCTCGGCCGCGTCCTTCGGGCTGGGCCGTCTGCTGGGCCAGGAAGCGCTGCGGCCGCTGCTGCGCGGCCGGTGGCTGAAGGCCGCGGACCGGCAGCTGAGCCGGCACGCCTTCAGGTCGATGATGGCGATCCGGCTCTTCCCGGGCGTGCCCTTCGCCGCCGCGAACTACTGCGCGGCCGTCTCCCGCATGCGCTGGACCCCGTTCCTGCTGGCGACCGCCCTCGGCAGCGCGCCGGCCACGGCCGCCTACGTGATCGCGGGCAGCCACGCGACGGCGCCGACGTCGCCCGCCTTCCTCGGCGCGACGGCGTTCATCGCCGTGACCGGTCTGGCGGCGGTGATCGTGGCGTGGCGCAAGAAGGGCCTGTCGCGGCGGCTGTCCCGGTCGTAGCGTCGCGCCGGGGCGCGGGTCTCGTACCGCGGTCGTGGCGTGGATCCCGTCCGTCCCGTCCTCCGCCATCCGGGCGGACCGGCGCGCGCGGGTGCCGCCGGGGTGCTGTCCTGTCCTGGACACCCCGGAAAGGAGCCCGTCCCGTGATTCCCGTCGAACAGCTCTCCGAACCCGCCGTACGGACGCTGGTGAGCGCCCTCAACGCGGGCGACCGCACCGCCTTCCACGAGTCCCTCGCGCCGGGCGCGACGATGGCCGACGACGGCACCGACCGGAACCTCACCCAGTGGGCCGACCGCGAGATCTTCACGTCCAACGGCCACATGGACGTCGAGTCCGAGAGCGACGGCGGCCTGGCCCTCGTCGCCCGCTACCGCAATGACACGTGGGGCGAAATGCGCACCAGGTGGCAGTTCACCGTCGACGGCGGAAAGGTCACCCGGTTCGAGACGGGGCAGGCCTGACGCGTGGTCTGACGCCTGGTCTGACGCCTGGTCCGGCTCGCCCGCCTGACTCGCGGTCTGACGCACGGCGTGACAAGTAGCCTGACGCCTCGTCCGCGCCCCTTCGCCTCCCGCAGCCCCGGGTTAAGGAGCAGTTCACCCGGGCGACGTCAGCACGCCTCCCATCCTGTGGATGATCGGGCGGCCGGTGCCGCAGTGCCGGCCCGGCCGCGACGACTTGGATGGCACAGGCCCACATGTCTTGGTTCGAATCGTTCGTCCTCGGGCTCGTCCAGGGACTGACCGAGTTCCTCCCGGTCTCCTCCAGCGCCCACCTGCGGCTGACGGCCGCGTTCGCGGACTGGCAGGATCCGGGGGCGGCGTTCACCGCGGTCACTCAGATCGGCACCGAGGCCGCCGTGCTCATCTACTTCCGCAAGGACATCGCGCGGATCGTCGGCGCGTGGTTCCGGTCGCTGTACGACCGGCGGGCGCGGCGCGACCCCGATGCCCGCACGGGGTGGCTGGTCATCGTCGGCTCGATCCCCATCGGGGTGCTCGGGCTGGTGCTCAAGGACGCCATCGAAGGCCCGTTCCGCGACCTGCGGCTCATCGCCACCACGCTCGTCGTGATGGGGGTGGTGCTCGGGTACGCGGACCGGCGGGCGGCGCGCGACGAGAGCGGCGGGCGGCACCGGGCCGCGAAACGGCGCAAGGAGCTGGCGGACCTGACGGTCCGGGACGGCATGGTGTTCGGCTTGTGCCAGGCGATGGCGCTCGTGCCCGGCGTGTCCCGGTCGGGCGCGACGATCAGCGGCGGCCTGCTCATCGGCTACACCCGGGAGGCGGCCGCGCGCTACTCCTTCCTGCTCGCCGTCCCGGCGGTGCTCGCCTCCGGCGTCTTCGAGCTCAAGGACGCGGGCGAGGGGCACACCGCCTGGGGGCCGACGATCTTCGCTACGCTCGTTGCCTTCGTGGTGGGTTATGCCGTGATCGCCTGGTTCATGCGCTTCATCTCCACCAGGAGCTTCATACCTTTTGTCGTCTACCGCATCGCGCTCGGGCTGCTGTTGTTCGCGCTGGTGGCGGCGGGTGTGCTGAGTCCGCACGCCGGGGAGAACCTCGGCTGAGGAACCAGCGTCCGGCTCATCCCTTTTCGGGGCGCCTTAGTAGGACGAAGCTTCCCCTCCGCAATACCGGGAAGGTAGCGACCCGGTCACGATTGATGCAGACGGCGCGTTTGCTCTTGTTACCGAGGGTACGGTTCCCCGGTCCGTTCGTACCTCAAGTAACCCGCACCTCCGGGGGATGTATGCGCACCACAGCCGTCACCGCCTTCTGCCTCGCCGCCGCCCTGTCCCTCGCCGCCTGCAGCGGCGAGACGAAGGCCGAGACCGTGAAGTCAACCGGCTCGTCGCCATCTGCCGCGGCCGAAGGCCCCGTGGGCGAGCCCCTGCCGATGGGCAAGGGCACGGAGACCGTGGGCGCGGGCGGCGGCGGCAAGCTCGACATCATGCCGACGAGCGTCGTGTACGCGACCAAGACCGCGACCGACAAGCCCGCGCGCGGCCTGTTCGCGATCGTCACGGTGCAGGAACGCCCTATGACGGACGTCGCCGCCGCGGAGACCACCCCGACCGAGAAGGGCGGCTGGCAGTGGACGGCCGCCGACGGCCAGGTCTCCAACAACGAGGCGAACATCTTCCTGAAGGGCTTCGACTCCGGCGGCCCCATACGGTCCGGCGTCACGCAGGTGCGGGCGCGCACCTTCGACATCAGCAACGCCCAGCGCGGCGGCACGCTCTCCTACACCGACGGCGAGGGCAAGACCTTCCGCTGGACGATCCCGGCGCAGGACTCCGGCCCGCAGACCGCCCAGGTCAAGAAGGTCCTCGCCGGCTGACCGCCGGGGCCCGCTTCCCCCGCCCTCCGGATGCGCGGCGCCGCCCCGCGGCGCACGCTGGTGCACATGGGCACGAGACTGCCGCCCCGGGCGGCGCACGTTCGGCCTCGGGGCGCGGTCCGGCTCAGCGCGGGGAGAACAGCCGTGGCCTTCGCTGCGGCGGCCGCCGTGGCAATGGCGGGCGTGGCCTGCGAAGGCTCCGGCGAGGCCGGCGGAGGGCAGACGATCACGCTGTCCGGCGGCCCCTCCGCCTCCCCCTCGGCGCGGGTGGCCGCCTTCGGCGACACCTACGCGTACCGCAGCGGCCTGAAGGTGACGGTCGGGAAGCCGCAACGGTTCACCCCGTCCGGCACCGCCCTGGGGCACTCTGCGGGGAACCAGCCGGTGAAGTTCACGGTCAGCGTCACCAACGGCTCCAAGGATCCCCTCGACACGGCGGGCATCCTGGTGACCGTCGAGTCCGGCGACAAGGCCGACCGGGCGGCGCAGATCTTCGACAGCGCGAGCGGCGTCGGCACGCCGTTCACCGGAACCCTGGAGCCCAAGGGCTCGGGCAAGGCGACGCTTGCCTTCGACATCCCGCAAACGGGACTCGGCCACGTGGACGTCGCCGTACGCCCCGGCTTCGGCCAGGATCTCGCAACGGCCCACTGGACGGGCCCGGTGCCCTGAGAAACCACCGTTTCTCCGCGCGTCGCCCGCCGGCGCCACCCCGTCCGGACGGCCCGCCCAGGCACCGCATGATGCGCCCCGTCACGCCGTCCTGGACGGCACGTCCCGAGCGGCACGCCCCGCCGGCCGCGCACCACCACGGCGTCGCGGACCGCAGCCCGGGGTACGGCGCCGGAAGACACCGGCCGACGCCACAGGCACTTGCCCCGCCTGCTGCCGGCCGCGGCCCCGCCGGCCGGCTGCCCCGGCCGTCCCGGCCCGGCCCTCGGCCCGAACACCCCGCTCGCGCCCCGGCGCCCCGCGACACTGCACGACCCGGAGGCTTACTGCCCGTAGGGTCCCCTGGACGCACACGGCAGCCCAGCGCGTACGGCCTGCATCCGTACGCGACCAACCTGCTGCCCGTACGCACGGGCACAGCACGACGTTGCGCAACCGGCGCGGCCGCCCCGTCGGCCGTCCCGGCGCGCGGCACGATCGGGGCCTGTCCCCGGCACCGTCGACCGGCGGGCCCACCCTGTACGGGTCTGCGCGGTACGCCCCGCCGTCCGGCTACCCCCGCCCGGGTCCCCGGCGCCGGTACCCGGGCCGCGGCAGCACACCGGCCCGTCGTCGGCGTTCACCCGCCGACCCCCCGCCCCCGTCCGCGCGGCTAGGGTGGCGGGCGCGGCGTTAGTCGCAACCGTCACATCAGTCACACGCTGGGAGTCACTTTGATCGTCGTGGACGCCTCCGCACTCGTTCTGGCGCTCGCCGACGACGGACCGCGGGGCGAGAGCGCCCGCGCCGCGCTCGCGGCGGACGCCGAGTGGGCCGCCCCCGAGCACATCCTGGTGGAAGTGATGCAGTCGCTGCGCGGGTTGTACCTCGCGGGGCAGGTGACCGCCGAGCGCGTGGCCGAAGTAGCCGGACAGCTGCCCGGGCTGACGCTGCAGAAGGTCGCCGTCGAACCCTTGCTGGGGCGGATGTGGCAGCTGAAGGACAACCTCACGCCGGACGACGCCGCCTACGTGGCCGTCGCCGAGGAGCTGGGGGCGACGCTCGTGACCGCCGACCTGCGGCTGCTGCGCGCCACCGGCCCGCGCTGCCCGATCCGGGGCATCACCGACGCGGCGGGCACCGCCCCCGCATCCGGCCGCTCCTGACGGAGCACTCCCCCGCCGCGCGCCGCACGGCCACGACCCCCGCTCCACCACCCAGTGAAAGGGGCACGATGACCACCATCGACGACGCCGTACTCCTGCGCCGGGACGGGCGCGCGGGCCGCATCACCCTCAACCGGCCTCGCACCATCAACGCGCTCACCCACGCCATGGTCCGCAGCATCCGCACCGCCCTGGACGCGTGGGAGCACGACGACTCCGTGACCACGGTGGTGCTCGACGGCGCGGGCGAGCGCGGCCTGTGCGCGGGCGGCGACGTCCGGGCCGTCCACGACGAGGTCCGCGCCGGAGGCGGCACGGCCTCCAGGCAATTCTGGCGCGACGAGTACCGCCTCAACGCCCGGATCGCCGGCTACCCCAAACCGTACGTCGCGCTCATGGACGGCCTGGTGATGGGCGGCGGGGTCGGCCTGTCGGCCCATGGGAGCGTACGGGTCGTCACCGAGCGGTCCGCGGTGGCGATGCCGGAGACGGCCATCGGCTTCGCGCCCGACGTCGGCGGCACGTACCTGCTCTCCCGGGCCCCGGGCGAGCTGGGCACGCACCTCGCGCTGACGACCTCGCGCATGGGCGCGGGCGACGCCGTGCGCGCGGGCTTCGCCGACCACTTCGTCCCGGCGGCCCGGCTGGAGGAGTTCACCGCGGCCCTGGCCGTATCCGAAGCTGCCGAGGCCGTACGGGAGTTCGCCGCCCCGGCCCCCTCCGGGGAGCTGGCCGCGCAGCAGGACTGGATCGACCACTGCTACGCCGCCAACACCGTCGAGGAGATCCTCGACCGGCTCACCGCGAGCGGCGTCGCGGAGGCCGGAAAAGCGGCGGAGGCGATCCGCGGCAAGTCGCCCACGGCGCTGAAGGTCACGCTGAGCGCGCTGCGCCGCGCCCGCCGCCTGCCCGGCCTCGGCGACGTGCTGGAGCAGGAATACCGCGTCATAAGCGCCTCGCTGGCCGACCCCGACCTGCTGGAGGGCATCCGCGCGCAGGTCGTGGACAAGGACCGCACGCCGCGGTGGACGCCTTCGCGGCTGGAGGGCGTCTCGGACGCGGACGTGGAGCGGCACTTCGCGCCGGTGGCCGACGGCGGGCTCGGGCTCGTCTGACCCGGCCCCGGCTTACGTACCGAACAGCTGCGTCCAGTACGTGCCGGCCTTGCTGCCCGTCGCGTAGCCGACGCCGATGTGCGCGAAGTCCGGCTTGAGGATGTTGGCACGGTGTCCGGGGCTGTTCATCCAGCCCCGGACGACCTCGGCCGCACTGCGCTGGCCGCAGGCGATGTTCTCACCGATGCCCGGGTGCGGGCACCCGGCCGCCCGCGCCCGGTCCCAGGGCTCGCTCCCCTCCGGTGAGGTGTGGGCGTAGAAGTCGCGGGCGACCATGTCGTCGCTGTGCGCCTGCGCGGCGGCGGCCAGCCGGGGATCGGCGGCCAGCGGGCGCAGGCCGGCCGCGGCGCGCTCGGCGTTGGTGAGGACGGTGACCTCCGCGGCCAGCCGGGCGAGCCCGGCGGCGGTCATCGGCGCGGCCCACACGGCGGTCCAGTACATCTCCCCCGACGGTGCCGCTGCCCGGCCGAGGCCGACGTGGGCGACGGCCGGATCCCGGAACGGCAGCGCACGCTCGCTCCCGCCCAGGCAATAGGCCACGAACTCCGCCGGGGTGCGCGGGCCCGAGACGAGATGCTCGGTGACGGTCAGGCAGTGGTAGCCCGTGGCGGCGATGCGGTGGTGGAGCGACGTCCCGTCCGGGCTCTCGCCGGAGAGGCGGCCGCGCCGGGCCATGTCCGCGGCGTGGGCCCGGGCCGCGGCGGCCAGCCGGTGGTCCGCGGCAACGGGCGGCACCCCGGCGGCGGCCCGCTCGGCGTTCACCAGGGCGGCGAAGGCGTCAGCCGTCCCGTCCGGCTCATGCCCGTCGTAACCTCCGTGACCCGCGTACGCCCCGTCGGCCTCGCTCCCCTCGTCCGCCACCTCCACCCCGAAGTCCCGCGCCACGCCCGCCAGCCCGTCCGCGTACCCCTGGCCCAGGGCCCGTATCTTCCAGCCCGGGCCGCGCCGGTAGAGCTCCGCGAGCAGCAGGACGGTCTCGTGCCCGGGGCGCGGCGGGGCGAACCGGGCCAGGACGGTGCCCCCGCCGCCGGCGACCGTCAGCACGGGCAGGGGCAGCGAGCCGAGCGGCGTGCCGGGGTCCGCCGGGCTCACCACGACCGTGACGCGCGCGGCGCCCGCGCGCAGCCCCCGCGGGTCGACGGTGACGGTGTCCCCGGCGAGCCGGGCCCCGGGCGCGGACGGCTGGTTGTAGAAGACGAAGTCCCCGTCCCCGGCCACTTTTCCCGCCGCGCCGGTGACGATCACCGACAGGTCGAAGGGGCCGGGCACGCGCATCGAGAGCGCGCCGTCGGGCAGCGTGGCATTGCCTCCGGCGACCAGGTCGTTCATCGCGGCTCCTCCGGACACGGCCGACTTTCGGCCGGTGCGGTGGAAAACGTGCGGTGCGTCGGGGAGGTTCCCGGGGAGCCGGCCCGCCCCCCGGCCGCTGATGCTCAGTCAGCCGCTGCCCGCGCGTCGGTGTAGATCACCAGCGTCTGTTCCGGCTGTCCGGCCACGTGAAACGCGGCATAGCCGAAGTCGACCACCCCGCGTCCCGGGCACCGCAGCCGTTTGCGTCCGCCGCGCCGGGGCTGCACGTCGTACTGCGGCCACCAAGCGCGCGCTTCCGCGCTGCCCGCCGTCAACTCGTCGGTCAGCCGGGTGTAGCGCGGGTCGCCGGGGTGGCGCCCGGCCAGTGTCCGCAGCCGGGCGAGCAGGCCGCGCGCTTCGGGCTCCCAGTCGACCAGTACGTCCCGGGCCGCGGGGTCGAGGAACACCCAGCGGGCGAGGTTCGCCGGCCGGTCCCCCGCCGCGACGAGGTTCGGAAACAGTTCTTCGGCCGCCTGGTTGCAGCTGAGCACGTCGTAGGTGCCGCCGATGACGTACGCCGGGTGCGGCTGGAGCAACAGCGGGACGACCGCCGCCTCGGCAGCGAGCGGCTCGGTCTCCTCGCCTCCGTCCCCGTCCCCGGCCGCGGGCTCGTGACCGGCGAGCCGGAAGAGGTGATCGCGCTCGTGCCGGTCGAGCCGGAGCACCGAGGCGAGGGCGCCGAGCACCTGGTCCGAGGCCCGGATGTCCCGGCCCTGCTCCAGATACGTGTACCAAGTGGCGCTGATGCCCGCGAGCAGCGCGAGTTCCTCCCGCCGGAGCCCCGGGGTACGGCGTCGCCCGGAGTGCGGCAGCCCGACCTGGTCGGGGGTGATCCGCTCCCTGCGACTGCGCAGGAAGGCTCCCAGCTCACGGCGTTGGTCCAGCGGTCTCTGCATGGTGGATGGCATCCCTGGTTCCAGAATAAACAGGCTCTGTATACCAGGCTGAGGCGCCCGCAGACTGAAGGCGAGCAGGGGTTCACGGACGAAGAAGACGACGAAGAAAAAGAGAAGAAGGAAGAGGGCACCATGTCGGGAATCGACGGCAAGGTCGTGGCGATCACGGGAGCCGGCAGCGGCATCGGCGAGGCGACCGCACTGCTGCTCGCCGAGCGGGGCGCACGAGTCGTGCTCGGAGCGCGCCGGTCCGAGCGCCTCGCGGATCTGGCGGCGCGGATCGAGGAGGCGGGCGGCACGGCCGTGCACCTCCGCACGGACGTGACCCGGCGGGAGGACCTGCACGCGCTGGTCGCCCTGGCCGTGCGGCGGTTCGGCCGGCTCGACGTGCTGGTCGGCAATGCCGGGGTGGGCACCATCTCGCCCCTCGACGACCTGCGCGTGGACGAGTGGGACCGGATGGTCGACGTCAACGTCAAGGGAGTGCTGCACGGAATAGCCGCCGCCCTGCCGGTCTTCCGGGCGCAGGGCAGCGGTCACTTCGTCACCACCGCCTCCACGGCCGCGTTCCGCGTCGTGCCGGCCATGGCGGTCTACGCCGGAACGAAGGTCGCGGTCCGCGCCCTCTGCGAAGGCCTGCGCCAGGAAGCCGGCGACTCCGTGCGGGTGACCACCGTCTCGCCCGGGGTGGTCGCCACCGGCTTCGCCGAGGCGTCGACGAACCGGGACGTCAGGGCGCGCATCACACAGATGCGGGACCGGATCGCGATCCCGCCCGCGGCCGTCGCCCGGGCCGTCGCGTTCGCCGTCGAGCAGCCCGCGGACGTCGACGTGAACGAGATCGTCGTCCGGCCCACCGCGCAGAGCTGACCCGGGCTCACCACAGCGGCCGCGCTCGCTCAGTTCCCCCTACGGAAGGCTTCCAGCAGTCGCTCCGCCGCCAGGCTCGCCGGCAGCGCGCCCTCGCGCACCTGCTGTTCGATGCCCGGGCCGGCCTTCCGGACCGCGGGGTGGTCGCGCAGCTCGTTCAGGAGCTGTTCGCGGACCATCGTCCAGACCCAGTCGACCTGCTGCTCGCGGCGGCGCGAGGCCAGCGCCCCCGTGCTCTCCTGGACGCGCCGGTGCTGCTCCAGGCGGTCCCAGAGGACATCCAGGCCGGTGCTCTCGCGGGCACTGCAGGTCAGGACGGGCGGGTTCCAGGCGGCGTCCGGGGGCTGCAGCAGGCGCAGCGCCCCTGCCAGTTCGCGGGCGGCGGCCTTGGCGTCGCGCTCGTGGGGGCCGTCGGCCTTGTTGACGGCGACGATGTCGGCCAGTTCGAGGACGCCCTTCTTGATGCCCTGGAGCTGGTCGCCGGTGCGGGCGAGGGTGAGCATGAGGAAGCTGTCGACCATGTCGGCGACGGCGGTCTCGGACTGGCCGACGCCGACGGTCTCCACCAGCACGACGTCGTAGCCGGCGGCCTCCATGACCACGATGGTCTCGCGGGTGGCCCGGGCCACGCCGCCGAGGGTGCCGGCCGTGGGCGAGGGCCGTACGAAGGCGGCGGGGTCGACGGCGAGGCGCTCCATGCGGGTCTTGTCGCCCAGGATGCTGCCGCCGGTGCGGCTGGAGGACGGGTCGACGGCGAGGACGGCGACCCGGTGGCCGAAGCCGGTCAGCATCGTGCCGAAGGCGTCGATGAAGGTGGACTTGCCGACGCCCGGCACGCCCGTGATGCCGATCCGCCGGGCCGCCCCCGCGTGCGGGAGCAGCTCGGTCAGCATCCGCTGGGCGAGCGCCCGGTGTTCGGCCCGGGTGGACTCGACGAGGGTGATGGCGCGGGCGACGACCGCCCGCTTGCCGTCGAGCACGCCTTTGACGTAGGCGTCGATGTCGATCGTCCGTGCCATCGGGACAACAGCCTCACAGTTCGTGGCCGAGGACCCCTGCGAGGGTCTTCAGCAGGTCGTGGGCGGCGTCCGGGATGACCGTGCCGGGCGGGAAGACCGCGGCGGCGCCCATCTCCAGCAGCGTGGGGACGTCCTGGGGCGGGATGACGCCACCGACGACGATCATGATGTCCTCGCGCCCCTGCTCCGCCAGTTGTTCGCGCAGCGCCGGGACGAGCGTGAGGTGGCCGGCCGCGAGCGAGGAGACGCCGACGATGTGCACGTCGGCCTCGACGGCCTGCCGGGCGACCTCCTCGGGCGTCTGGAAGAGCGGGCCGACGTCGACGTCGAAGCCGAGGTCGGCGAAGGCGGTGGCGATGACCTTCTGGCCGCGGTCGTGGCCGTCCTGGCCCATCTTGGCGACGAGGATGCGCGGGCGGCGGCCGTCCTCCTGCTCGAACGCCTCGACCAGGGCGCGGGTGCGCTCCACGCCGGACGACGGGCCTGCCTCTTCGCGGTACACACCGGAGATCGTACGGATCTGCCCGGCGTGCCGTCCGTAGACCTTCTCGAGTGCGTCGGAGATCTCACCGACGGTGGCCTTGGCGCGGGCGGCGTCCACGGCGAGGGCCAGGAGGTTGCCTTCGAGGCCCGGGCCGGAGCCGGCCTCGGCGGCGCGGGTCAGCGCGTGCAGGGCGTCCTGGCAGGCCGTCTCGTCGCGCTCGGCGCGCAGCCGCCGCAGCTTCTCGATCTGCTGGGCGCGCACGGAGGAGTTGTCGACCTTGAGGACCTCGATCTGCTCGTCGCTGTCGACCCGGTACTTGTTGACGCCGATGACCGGCTGCCGCCCGGAGTCGATGCGGGCCTGGGTGCGGGCCGCGGCCTCCTCGACGCGCAGTTTGGGGATGCCCGCGTCGATGGCCTGGGCCATGCCGCCCGCGGCCTCGACCTCCTCGATGTGCTGCCAGGCGCGCCGCGCGAGGTCGTGGGTGAGCCGCTCGACGTAGGCGCTGCCGCCCCACGGGTCGATGACCCGGCAGGTCCCGGACTCCTGCTGCAGCAGCAGCTGGGTGTTGCGGGCGATGCGGGCGGAGAAGTCGGTGGGCAGGGCGAGCGCCTCGTCCAGGGCGTTGGTGTGCAGCGACTGGGTGTGCCCCTGGGTCGCGGCCATGGCCTCCACGCAGGTGCGGGCCACGTTGTTGAAGACGTCCTGGGCGGTCAGCGACCAGCCCGACGTCTGCGAATGGGTGCGCAGCGACAGCGACTTGGCGTTCTGCGGCTCGAAGCGCTTGACGAGGCGTGCCCACAGCAGGCGGGCGGCGCGCAGCTTGGCGATCTCCATGAAGAAGTTCATGCCGATCGCCCAGAAGAAGGAGAGCCGGGGCGCGAACGCGTCCACGTCCAGGCCCGCCCCGATGCCCGCCTTGAGGTACTCCACCCCGTCGGCGAGGGTGTAGGCGAGCTCCAGGTCGGCCGTGGCCCCGGCCTCCTGGATGTGGTAGCCGGAGATGGAGATCGAGTTGTAGCGCGGCATCTTCTGCGAGGTGTACGCGAAGATGTCGGAGATGATCCG
Organism: Streptomyces sp. URMC 124; assembly: GCF_051386455.1. Taxonomy (NCBI): domain Bacteria; kingdom Bacillati; phylum Actinomycetota; class Actinomycetes; order Kitasatosporales; family Streptomycetaceae; genus Streptomyces; species Streptomyces sp. URMC 124. The sequence continues at coordinate 32,566 of NZ_JBPQTS010000019.1, read as the reverse complement.
CATCGAGGGCCGGGGCGGATAGATGTAGGTGTTGCGGACCATGAACTCCTTGAGGATGTCGTTCTGGATGGTCCCGGCCAGCTTCTCGGGCGGTACGCCCTGTTCCTCCGCGGCGACGATGTAGAGCGCGAGGACGGGCAGCACGGCGCCGTTCATCGTCATCGACACGCTCATCTTGTCGAGCGGGATGCCGTCGAAGAGCTGGCGCATGTCGTAGATCGAGTCGATGGCGACGCCCGCCATGCCGACGTCGCCGGTGACGCGCGGGTGGTCGCTGTCGTAGCCGCGGTGGGTCGGCAGGTCGAAGGCGACGGACAGGCCCTTCTGACCGGCCGCCAGGTTGCGCCGGTAGAAGGCGTTGGACTCCTCGGCGGTGGAGAACCCGGCGTACTGCCGGATGGTCCAGGGCTGGTTGACGTACATCGTCGGGTACGGGCCGCGCAGGTAGGGCGCGATGCCCGGGTACGTGCCGAGGAAGTCCAGGCCGTGCAGGTCGTCGGCGGTGTACAGCGGCTTGACGCCGATGCCCTCGGGGGTCTCCCAGACCAGGTCCTCGGCGCTCTTGCCGGTGGCCTCCTTCAGGGCCGCGCGCCACTGGCCGGGATCGGCCGCCCGGCCGGCGTCCGCCGGTCCCAGGTCGATTCCGGAGAAGTCGGGGATGCGCATCACGCCACTCCCATGCGGTCGAGGACGGAGGAGAGGACGGCGACCGCGTCACCGCCGGCGAAGACGAACTCGTCGACCCCGGCCCGCAGATACGCCTCCCGCTGCTCGCCGCCGGGCTTGCCGGCGAGCAGGACCCGCCCGGCGCCCGCTGCCTTGAGGGCGGCGGCGACGGCTTCGGCCTGCTCGGCGTAGAGCTTGTCGCTGGAGCACAGGCAGGCCACGGCGGCGCCGCTGCGCGCGAACGCCTCGGCGACGGAGTCCGCGCCGACCGTGGCGGGGTCGTGCACGGGCTCGATGCCGCCGGCCTGGAAGAGGTTGGCGGCGAACGTGGCCCGGCCGGTGTGCGCGGCGGCCGGGCCGAGCGCGGCCAGGAAGACGCGGGGGCGGGCGCCGGTCGCGGCGAGGTGGGCGTCGGAGCGGGCCCGCAGGGCCTCGTAGGCCTCGTCGCGCCGGACCCGCGGCAGGCCGCCGCCGGGGGCTGCGGGCACGGGCTCGCGCTCCACCGGCTGCTCGCCGAGGAAGGGGAACTCGCTGACGCCGGTGACCGGTTCGCGCCGCGTCGCGAGGTCGGTGGAGCGGCGCTCCCACGTCGCGGCGAGCCGCTCGGCCACCAGGCCGGAGCGCAGCGCCGCGGCCTGGCCGCCGGCGCGCTCCAGCTCCTGGAACCAGGCCCAGGCGGCGTGCGCGAGCTCGTCGGTGAGGCTCTCGACGTACCAGGAGCCGCCGGCGGGGTCGATGACCCGGGCCAGGTGGGACTCCTCCAGCAGCACCGAGGAGGTGTTGCGGGCGATGCGGCGGGCGAAGGCGTCGGGCAGGCCGATGGCCTCGTCGAAGGGCAGGACGGTGACGGCGTCGGCGCCGCCCACGCCCGCGCCGAGGCAGGCGACGGTGGTGCGCAGCATGTTCACCCACGGGTCGCGGCGGGTCATCATCACCGTGGAGGTGACCGCGTGCTGGCGCTGGGCGGCGGCCGCGGTGACGGCGCCGCTGACCTCGGCGACGCGGGCCCACAGGCGGCGGGCGGCGCGCAGTTTGGCGATGGTGAGGAACTGGTCGGCGGTGGCCGCGTAGCGGAACTCCAGCTGGGCGCAGGCCTGGTCGACGCTGAGCCCGGCGGCGGTGAGCGCACGCAGGTAGGCGACGCCGGTGGCCAGCGAGCAGCCGAGTTCCTGGGCGGCGGACCCGCCGGCCTCGTGGTAGGGCAGGGCGTCGACGGTCAGGGCGCGCAGGCCGGGCCGGCCGTCGGTGCACAGGGCGGCGAGGGAGGCCGCGGCGGCCAGGGGCGCCCCGGGGTCGGCGCCGGTGCCGGTGCGGGCCAGGGTGCCGAGGGGGTCGGCGCCGAGGTTGCCGAGGGCGGCCCGGGGGGCGATGCCGCGCTCGTCGTACAGGCGCAGCAGTTCCCGGGCGGCCGCCTCGAAGTCCGCGCCCGCGTCGAGGACGACGGGGGCGAGGTCGAGGTAGACGCCGTCGAGGGCGGTGGCGAGGCCGTCGACGGGGATGCCGGCGGGACCGGTGGTGAGCCAGAGGGAGGTGACGCCGTTCTCCAGGTCGGCGAGCACCGCTTCGTTGGCCCGCCGGGGGTCCGGGTGGGCGTGGCGCTGGCGCACGTCCCAGCCGGTCGCGGCCGTCCCTTCGGCCCGTCCGCCGCGGACGAACGGGGCGAAGCCGGGGTAGCCGGGCGCCGCGGGGGCGTCGTCGGCGGTGTAGAGCGGGCCGGTTACGAGCCCGTCCTGGAGTTCGGTGGCGAGTGCCGCCTCGGCTGCCGGGCCGGATGCGTCAGCCGCGCCCGCTTTGCGCAGTACACCCTCCACCAGGCGCTGCCACTGCTCGCGGGTGGGGTCCGGGAACTCGGCGGCCAGGGGGAAGCCTTCGTCAGGCAGGACCGTCATGGGGGGAAGGCTAGGGGAGCCGGGCCGCCCTGCAGCAGTGGCAACCGCTGTGACCTTGGCCTCTTCGCCGGCGGCTCCCCGGTTCCCAGCTGCCCCGCCTCAGCCCCGGGGGGCGCAGGCGCGCACGGCGTCGTCGTGGGTCAGCACGCACGCGACGCGCTCCCCGCGCTCCTTGCCGTAGCGGGTGACGAGGGCGCTGCGGAAGTCGGCCCACTGGCGGCGGGTGTCGGCGACGGCGCCCTGGACGGCCCGGTCGAAGTTGCCGCCGGTCTTGCCGCGCGCGGTGCCGGGGGCGCTGGTGGCGCCGGTGGCGGCGTCGATCAGGCCCTTGTCCTTGTTGAGGTCGCCGTGCTGCACGCGGCCGGAGCAGCCGAGGGGCACCAGGGAGTAGCAGCCGGTGGTGAGCTCGGCGGGGACGGCCGAGTGCTGCGGGAGCTGCCCGCCCGCGAGGGCGAACAGCGGGGACGGCGCGGGGAGGTTCAGCCCGGGCGGGTTGTCCTTGCCGGTGGGCCGGCCGGGGTCGGCCTTGTCGGTCCAGTTGCTGTGCGAGTAGAAGTCCTGGACGCCGTGGAGGGCGCGGCCGAGGCCCTCGAACGCCTCGCACTTGTTGCGGCCGGGCACGCCGAGGGTGAAGGTGCAGTCCTTGGCGAGGTCGGTCTCGCGGGAGGCGACGCTGCCGTCGGCGTCGAGCGTGGAGCCCGCGGCGGTGACGCCTTCGGCGAAGCGGGTCTGCAGGCGGGCGACGCAGGCGAGGAGCTCCTTGGTGGCCTGGTCGCGGGTGCGGGCGTAGCCGCTCTGCGCGAGGTAGTCGGCGTTGTCGCAGTGGGCGGCCGGACTGACGATCTCGTCGGTGTCGGGGGCCCCGACGGCGCCGAAGGTGCCCGAGTGGCCGGCCATCTGGTCGAGGGAGCGGGGCTCGAAGCAGCTGCCGTCGGAGGGGGTGCCGGGCGGGCAGGCCAGGGCCGCGCGCGTGATGCGCTCGTGTTCGGCGTGCTGGCCGAGGGTGTTGACGGTGCCGAACGCGCGGGCGGGCGGCGCCTGAACGGTCATCAGCATCGGTGCGGCCAGGGCGGTCGCGCCGAGGAAGACGAAGGGGGTGAGTCTTCGCATGCTCTCGGAACCCATTTCATGATCTTGGGAGTGGAGAGCACAGTTGACCGGGATCGGCGCGAAATGCGCAACTCTGAGTGACTGGGGCAACGATCGGACGCTCTGTCAGGCGGTGTGCGCATCAACCCGATTCCGGTGATCCGCCCACCGTACGGCCACCGTCGTGCCGCCCCGGGACCACGAACTCGCACCACACGGACTTCCCCGAGCCGCGGGACTCGACCCCCCACACGTCGGCGAGCCGGTCGACCAGCAGCAGGCCCCGCCCCGAGACCCCCGACTCCCCCGGCTCGCGGCGGCGCGGCAGCGTGCTGGACCGGTCCTCGACGTCGACGCGCACCCGCCGCTCGGGGCCGGTGATGATGCGGATGGTCACCACGGCCGCTCCGTCGGTGTGCAGCAGCGCATTGGTCACCAGCTCGTCGGCGACCAGCTCGATCTCGTCGGAGCGCTCGCGCGCGCCCCAGGCCCGTACCGCCGCCCGGATCATGTGGCGGGCCGCGGAGAGGGCCTCGGGGTCGGCCGGGGCGATGTGCTGCTGGAGCCGGCCGCCGCCCTGGGTGGCGGCACCCTGGCGGCGCAGCAGCAGGACGGCCATGTCGTCCTCGCCGACGCGGTCGCCGATCACCTCGCACAGCCGGTCGGCCAGCTGGTGGAGCTCGTAGGGGCCGTCGCGGACGAACGCGCACAGCCACTGCATGCCTTCGTCGAGGTCGGAGCCCGGCTGCTCGACGAGGCCGTCGGTGAACATCAGCAGGGTCTCGCCGGGGTCGATCTCCACCGTCGTCACGGGGTAGTCGAGCCGGCCGAACTCGGCCGAGAGCCCCAGCGGCAGCCCCCCGGAGACGGGCAGGCGCCGGCAGGTGCCGTCGGTGTGTCTCAGCACGGGGTCGATGTGGCCCGCGCGCACCAGCTGGACGACGCCGGTGGACAGGTCGGCCTCGGCATAGGTGCAGGTGGCGAAGCGGTCCGTGTCGAGCTCGTGGAGGAAGGAGGAGGCGCGGGCCATCACGGTCGCCGGGGCGTGGCCCTCCGTGGCGTACGCCCGCAGGACGATGCGCAGCTGGCCCATGACGGCGGCGGCCTGGGTGTCGTGCCCCTGGACGTCGCCGATGACGGCGCCGACCCGCCCGCCGGGCAGCGGGATCACGTCGTACCAGTCGCCGCCGATGTCGCGGCCCATGCGGGCCGAGCGGTAGCGGACGGCGATCTGCGCTCCGGGGACCTCGGGGATGCGGCGCGGCAGCATGGACTGCTGCAGGCCCTCGGCGAGGTCGTGCTCCTGGTCGTAGAGCATGGCGCGCGCGATGGCCTGCGAGAGGCTGCTGGAGAGGGCGATCAGCAGGTTGCGCTCCTGCTGGGTGAAGCCGCGGGTCTCCCGGTAGAGCAGCCCGATGGCCCCGACGGGGCGGGCCTGGGCGATGAGCGGGAGATAGGCGGCGGAGGAGATGCCGACCTCCTCGATGCGCTCCCACAGCCAGGGGTAGGCGGAGGCGAACTCCCCGCGGGACTCGATGAAGCGGGGGGCCATCGTGCGGATGACCTCGCTCATGGGGAAGTTGTCGTCGATGCGGGTCCAGCGGGTGCCGGGGATGTAGTGCTCCCCGGGGCCCTCCGCGACCATGTGGATCCGGCCCGCCTCGACGATGCCGAGGACCAGCAGGTCGGAGCCGAGGTGCTGGACGGCGCGGTCGTCGCGGAAGAAGTCGACGACGTCCTGGACGGTGCGCGCGTGGGCGAGGGCCGCGGTGAGCGTCTCCACGATGGTGGTGTGCGAGAGGCGGTTCTCGTCGCGTCTGCCGATGGAGTGGCCGAGCTCCTCGGCGGCGTCGCGCACGATGCCGATGATGCGGTGCGGATGGCCCTCCCCGTCGCGCCGGATCCGGCCCTGGGTGTACGTCCAGTGCAGGGAGCCGTCGGGGGCGCGGATGCGGTAGTAGGCGCTGTAGGTCTCGCGGCCCTCCTTCAGGGCGCGGGTGACCTGGGCGTCGAGGTCGGCCGCGTCGGCCGCGAGCACCTTGCCGGACAGGCCCGACAGGCGGCCGGTGAACTCCTCGGGGGTCAGGTCGAAGAGTTCCAGGGCGGAGGCGTCCATGTGGAGCACGCCCGTATCGAGGTCCCAGTCGAAGCCGCCCATGCGGTTGAGGGCGAGGGTGAGCTCCGGGCGAGCGGGCCAGTCGTCCGGCACGGAACCCGCCGGTGCGGCGGCAGGCGTCGCTCCCCGATCAACCATAGAGCTACTCTGACACCTTTTGCCCGTTTCTTCGATGTGACTGCGCACTCCGGAGTGGTACGGATACGCCATGGAGTGGTTCACGGTCTCCGGGTACTGGCTGAGCAGGCTGGTCCTGCAGCGCGCGCTCGCCGGCGTCTACCTCGTGGCCTTCCTTGCGGCGGCCCTCCAGTTCCGCGCCCTCATCGGAGAACGGGGCATGCTGCCCGTGCCGCGCTTCGTGCGCCACGTGCCCTTCGGCAGGGCCCCGGGCGTCTTCCAGCTGCACTACTCGGACCGCTTCTTCGCGGCCTGGGCCTGGGCGGGCGCCGCCCTGGCGGCGGCGGTGGCGGCGGGCGCGGCGGACGAGGTGCCGCTGTGGGCGGCGATGGCCATGTGGGCCGCCCTGTGGGTGATGTACCTGTCGATCGTCAACGTGGGCCAGACCTGGTACGGCTTCGGGTGGGAGTCGCTGCTGCTGGAGGCAGGGTTCCTCGCCGTGTTCCTGGGCAACGCCCGCACGGACCCGCCGGTCCTCGTGCTGTGGCTGATGCGCTGGCTGGTCTTCCGCGTCGAATTCGGCGCGGGGCTGATCAAAATGCGCGGCGACCCCTGCTGGCGGGACCTGACCTGCCTGTACTACCACCACGAGACCCAGCCCATGCCCGGCCCGCTGAGCTGGTTCTTCCACCGCCTGCCACGGCCGCTGCACCGTGTGGAGACGGCCGCCAACCACGTCGCCCAGCTCGTCGTACCCCTCGCGCTGTTCGCCCCTCAGCCCGTCGCGAGCGTGGCCGCCGCCGTGATCATCTGCACCCAGCTCTGGCTCGTTGCCTCCGGCAACTTCGCGTGGCTCAACTGGCTGACCATCGTCCTGGCCGTCTCCGCGCTCGACGGCGCCGCGGCCGCCAATCTCCTCGGCCTCCCGGCGCACTCCCCGGCACCCCCTCCCCCGGGCTGGTACGAGGTCCTCGTCATCGCCGCGACCGCGCTCGTGGCCGTCCTCAGCTGGTGGCCGGTGCGCAACATGCTCTCGCGGCAACAGCGGATGAACATGTCCTTCAACGCCTTCCACCTGGTCAACACCTACGGCGCGTTCGGCAGCATCAACCGCAGGCGCTACGAGGTGGTCGTCGAGGGCACCGACGAGGAGCGGGTCGGACCGGACACGGTGTGGAAGGAGTACGGCTTCAAGGGCAAACCCGGCGACCCGCGGCGGCTGTCCCGCCAGTACGCCCCCTACCACCTGCGGCTCGACTGGATGATGTGGTTCGCCGGGATCTCCCCCGCCTACGCCGAGCCGTGGTTCGGCCCGTTCGTCGAACGCCTGCTGACCGGCGACCGCGCCACGCTGCGCCTCCTGCGGCACAACCCCTTCCCCGACGCCCCGCCCACCCACGTACGGGCACGGCTCTACCTCTACCGCTTCACCACCCGCGAGGAACGCCGGGAGTCCGGCGCCTGGTGGCACCGGACGCTACGGGGGGAATTCCTGCCGCCGGTCGCGCTGCGACGCGATTAGCCTGCGGCGAGGGCGGCCCGGCGGAATACGGGACCACAGCACCCCGCGCGCGTCACGAACCGCCCCGCGGCCCCAGCCCGCACACCGCCAGTTCCGCGGCCGTGATCGACGGCTCGTTGCGGATCTCGCGGCCCGGACCGCGCAGCACGCCGAGGACGACGGGCGGCTTGACCAGGGCCGACATCGGCGCGGACAGCGTCATCACGTCGAAGAGGGAGCGCATCACGACGGGGTTCACCGTGGCGGTGCGCATCAGGCGCTGGACGTAGCCGCGCAGCAGCCGCGCAGCAGCGGGCGGCTGCTCGCCGATCGCGCCCGGATAGTTGATGTCCTCGCCCGTGGCCAGGTCCCACGGGCTGCCCGCAGCCCGGCCGACCGCGCGCTGGATGCGCCGTGCCAGGCCGGGCGACCCCAGGCCCTGGTCCGCCAGGATGCCGCGGATCGCGACCGCGCTGTGGGCGGCCACGGACATGCCCTGCCCGTAGACAGGGTTGAAGGTGGCGACGGCGTCGCCCACCACCGCGAAGCCCTCCGGCCAGGCGGGCATCCGCTCGAAGTAGCGGCGGCGGTTGACGGTGCTGCGGGTGAGATGGACGTCCGTCAGCGGCTCCAGGTCCGCGATCAGGTCGGCGATCAGCGGATGGCGCAGACTGCGCACGAACGGCTCGAACTCCCCGGCCTCCCGCGTCGGCTCGCCCCCGCGCGTGCCGCAGGCCGTGAGCAGCCAGCGGCCGCCCTCGACCGGGACCATCGTCGCGCCCTGGCCCGGCTGCCGGCCACGCGGATCGGCCTGGACGCTGACGACGGGGAAGCGCTCGCTGCCCGCGGGCGCCCGGAAGATCCGGGTCACGTAGACCATGCCGGTGTCGACGGTCTCCTCGTGCGCGGGGTGCAGCCCGAGCTCGGTGAGGCGGCGCGCCGCCTGCGAGCCGCGCCCGGAGGCGTCGACCACCAGATCGGCCTCCAGGGCCTCCGCGGAGTGACTGCCGGCCGTGCGGACCTTCACGCCGGTGACCCGCTGCGCGGTGCCGAGCAGCGCGAGGGCGTCCGTCTCCTCCCGCAGGGTGACGCCGGGCAGGGCCAGTACCTGCTCGCGGACGACCATGTCCAGCAAATCGCGCGTGCAGGCCATCAGGAACTGCGTGCCCGGCCAGCGCGGGTACCAGCCCTGCGGGCCCATCGCGACCAGCCCGGTCCCCAGCGGGATCCGGCGGGCCCCCGCACGCACCCACCCCTCGATCGCGCCGGGCAGCAGGGACTCCACCGCCCGGGCGCCGCCGGACATCATCAGGTGCGCGTGGCGCGCCTGCGGCAGGCCCTTGCGCGGCTCCATCCCCCCGGGCAGCCGGTCCCGCTCCACGATCACGACCTCGCCGGCGTGCCGGGCGAGCCCGGCCGCGGCCAGCATCCCGGCCATGCCCGCACCGAGGACCACCGCACGGCCCCTGTTCTTCGTCATGCCCCCCACCCTCCCCACGGCGCACCGCGCCTACTCACCGGTTCACCCGGGGGCGCGCCCGCGCGGCATGCGCACTCCGCGCGGATCGCGCACCGTAGGACGAGAGGCGAAGGAGGCGGTGAGGCCGATGGACCCGGTGGAGGCGCTGGACCGCATCGCCTTCCTGCTGGAGCGCGCGGCCGCGCCCACCTACCGCGTCAAGGCGTTCCGCACGGCCTCCGAGGTCATCGCCGGGCTGCCGGAGGAGGAGGTGCCGCGCCGGGCGGCCGCCGGCACGCTCACCACCGAGAAGGGCATCGGCCCCAAGACCGCCGGCGTGGTGGCCGAGGCCGTCGCCGGACGCGTACCCGGCTACCTGGCCAAGCTCGAGGAGGAGGCCGCGAAGCCGCTGGCCGAGGGCGGCGAGACCCTGCGCGCGGCCCTGCGCGGCGACTGCCACATGCACTCGGACTGGTCCGACGGCGGGAGCCCCATCGAGGCCATGGCCCGGGCGGCGCGCGACGTCGGGCACGAGTGGGCGGTGCTGACCGACCACTCCCCCCGCCTGACCATCGCCCGGGGCCTGACGGCGGAACGGCTGCGGGCCCAGCTCGACGTGGTCGCCGAGGTGAACGAGCGCCTCGGCGACGGCTTCCGGCTGCTGCGGGGCATCGAGTGCGACATCCTCGACGACGGCGCGCTCGACCAGGAGCCCGGCCTGCTCGACGAGCTCGACATCGTCGTCGCCTCCGTGCACTCCAAGCTGCGCATGGACGCGACCGCCATGACCCGCCGGCTCGTCGGCGCCGTGGCCAACCCCCTGGTCGACGTCCTCGGCCACTGCACCGGGCGGATCCTGGCCGGCCGGGGACGGCCCGAGTCCGCCTTCGACGCGGCGATGGTCTTCGCCGCCTGCGCACGCTTCGGCACCGCCGTGGAGATCAACTGCCGCCCCGAGCGGCTGGACCCGCCCCGCAGGCTGATCCGCCAGGCGCTGGACGCGGGCGTGCTGTTCTCCCTCGACAGCGACGCGCACGCCCCCGGCCAGCTCGACTGGCAGATCCACGGCTGCGCCCGCGCCGAGGAGTGCGGGGTGCCCGCCGAGCGGATCATCACGACGTGGACGGCGCCCCGGCTGCTGGAGTGGGCGCGGAGCAAGGGCTAGGCGGCGGCGATGGCCCCCACCGCCCGGCACGCCCCGGCGCCGCCGCCCGCCATCCGGCCGATGCTGGCCACCTCCGCGCCCCTTCCGCCGGCGGCCGAGGAGGCGGCGTGGGCCTTCGAGGTCAAGTGGGACGGGATCCGCCTGGTCGTGAGCCTGCCCGGCGACGGCACCGTCCGGCCCGTCACCCGCGCCGGCAACGACGCCACCGTCACCTACCCCGAACTGCAGGAGCTGGGAGAGCAGCTGCCCGGCCGGCCGGCGGTCCTCGACGGCGAGGTCGTCGTCCTGGACGCGGCAGGCCGCCCCGACTTCGGGCTGCTCCAGCGCCGCATGGGCGTCACCGACCGGCAGCGGGCGGAGCGCCTGGCCGCGGAGTACCCCGGCCGCCTCATGCTCTTCGACGTCATGCACCTCGACGGACGGTCCCTGCTGGGCCTGACCTACCGGGAGCGGCGCGCCGTGCTGGAGGGCCTGGGCCTCGCGGGTCCCGCCTGGTCGGTGCCCGCCGCGGTGGAGGGCCACGGGCAGCAGGCCTGGGAGACCACCCTCGAAGCCGGGTTCGAGGGCGTGGTCGCGAAGAAGCTGACGTCCCTCTACACCCCGGGCATCCGGTCATCCGAATGGCGCAAGACCAAGCACGTCGTCACGCTCGACGTGATCATCGGCGGCTGGGCCCAGGGCCGCGGCGCCCTCTCGGGGCTGCCCGGCGCGGTCCTGGTCGGCGTGGAGGAGCCGGAGGGCCTGCGCTACGCGGGATCCGTCGGCTCGGGCCTCTCGGAACGCGAGCGCCGCGACCTGGCCCGCTACCTGTCCGTGCTCGCCCGCCCCGACCCGCCGTTCGCCGGCCCCGTCGACGTGCCCGGCGCGCACTGGGTCGAGCCCCGGCTCGTCGCCGAGGTCGTCTTCTCCGGCTGGACGGCGTCCGGACGCCTGCGGCACCCCGTCTGGCACCGGCTGCGCCCCGATCTGACCCGGCTGGGCTGACCGCGGGACGTCACCGTCACGGGAGGTGCGCGCGCGTGGCGTCGCCGGTGAGCGGGGCCAGCAGATCCCCGTACTCCTCCATCCGGTCCAGCACCTGCTCGGGGGTGAACGCGAGCTCCTCCGGGTCCCGGCAGGAAGCGACCTCGTCCCAGGTGACGGGGGCCGCCACCCCGGGAGCGCCCTCCCGCAGCCGCACGGTGTAGGGCGCGGCGGTGGTCTTGGCGCTCGCGTTCTGCGACCAGTCGATGAGGACCTTCCCCCGGCGTTCGACGCGCGCCATGGACACCACGACGAGGCCGGGGTGCTCGCCCATCATGCGGGTGGCCAGCGCCTTGGCGTAGCCGCCGGTGTCCCGGCCGGACGCGGCGTGGACCGGCGCGTACAGGTGCAGGCCCTTGGAGCCGGAGACGACCGCGTGGGCGGTCAGCCCGTCGTCGTCCAGGAGCTGGCGCAGCCGCTGGGCGATCCGGCAGCAGACGACGAGGTCGGTGCCCGGGCCGGGGTCCAGGTCCAGCACGAGCCGGTCGTGGCCGTCCGGCCCGGCGGTCGCCGTCCACTGCGGGACGTGCACCTCGTACGCGCCGAGGTTGGCCATCGCGACCAGGGCGGCCGTGGTGCCGATGACGACCTGCTCGGTGACGCCGTCGCGGTGCTCGACCGGCACCACCGGCACCCACCCGGGCTTCCCGCCGGGCGGGTTCTTGGCGACCCAGCTCTGCCCGCCCGGCCCCTCCGGCGCGCGGACGAAGGAGGCGGGCCGGTCGGCCGTGTGCGCCACCATCACCGGGGCGATGCGCGCGTAGTACTGCAGCACCTGTGCCTTGGTGTGGCCGGATGCGGGGAAGAGCACCCGGTCGAGGTGGGTCAGGGCCAGCCGGTGGCCCTCGATCTCCACCGCCTGCCGCTCCGGGGAGACAGACATAAGGTAGGAATTCCCCGTGGAGGGATAAAACTATGCGGACCATGTGGAAAGGTGCGATCGGCTTCGGACTGGTGTCCGTACCCGTACGGCTGTACGCCGCCACCCAGGAACACGGCCTCCGGCTGCACCAGGTCCACGACAAGGACGGCGGCCGGATCCACCTCAAGCGCACGTGCGAGGTCTGCGGCGAACAGGTCGACTACGAACACGTCGCCAAGGGCTTCCAGGACGACGAGGGACACACCGCCGTCGTCACCCAGGACGAGCTGGCCGGCCTGCCGCTGCCCAGCAAGAAGCTCATCGACGTGCTCGCCTTCGTCGACGCCGACCGGATCGACCCCCTCCAGCTCTCCAACGGCTACTACCTGGCGCCCGAGAGCGCGGCGGCCAACAAGCCCTACGTCCTGCTGCGCGAGACCCTCAAGCAGACCGAACGGGTGGCCGTCACCAAGATCGCACTGCGCACCCGCGAGTCCCTGGCCCTCCTGCGCGTCCACGGCGACCTGCTGACCCTGCACACCATGTACTGGCCGGACGAGGTCCGCGACAGCGGCGACCTCGCACCGCCCTCCTCGGTCACCGTGCGCCCGCAGGAGCTGAAGATGGCCACGAGCCTGATGGACACCCTCTCCGAGGAGTTCGACTTCGAGGAGCTGGAGGACGAGTACGAGATCGCCCTGGGCGAACTGATCAACGCCCACCTGTCCGACCGGCCGGTCCCCAAGAAGGAGACGGCACCCGCACCGGACAACGTCATCGACCTGATGGCCGCGCTCCAGGCGTCCATCGACAATGCGGCCGGAAAGACGGAGGAGAAGGCGGAAAAAGGCCCCAAGAAGGAGGCCACCGCCGGGAAATCGACGCGCAGCACCGCAAAGAAATCCGCCGCACCGCAAAAACGCACGGCCGCCAAGAAGACCGCGGCGGACTCCTCCACCGCCAAGGGCAAGAAGACCGCCGCATCCACGTCCAAGAGCACCACGGCCAAGAGCGCCACCGCCAAGAGCACCACGGCCAAAAGCACCACGGCCAAGACGACCAAGAAGACGGCGGCCCGGAAGACCGGCCGCCGCGCTTCCTGAGCCGGAGCCCGCCGCGCTCAGCGCACTGCGTCGCCCGCCGGCTCGGCCCCCTCGCACACCGCCGAAGCGAGGTCGGCCCGGGCGGTCGCCACGAGCCCGTCCGCCGCGCACTGCTCGGCCACTTCCAGCCCCTCGCGCAGCCGCTCCGTCGCTTCCGGCAGCCGGTCGGCCCGCAGCAGCGCCGAACCATGGGCCACCAGCGCCGCCGCGAACTCGTACTTGCACGGCGAGCGGCGCAGGTGCACCACGGCCTGACCGAGCTTCACCAGCGCCTCGTCCGGCTCGGCGACCAGGGCGGCCCGCCGCAGGGCATCACCGATGGCGGTGTCCGTACCGAAACGCGCGGCGTTACGGACGGCCTTGTCGGCCAGGGCGCGGGCGCGCTCGGGGTCCTCGTCCTTGACCGCGACGGCCAGGTCGAGCGCCCACGGGGCCCACACCGTGTTGTTCCGGCCGCGGTCCTCGAGCCTTTGCCCGGCGGCCTCCAGCTCCGTGACCGCCTCCTTCGTACGCCCCTGGGCTAGCAGCAGCCGTCCGGCCAGGCACGCGGCGTCGGGCAGCACGATGGCGGGCGTGTACGGCGCCCGGAAACCGTTCTCCTCGGCGAAGGCCCGGGCCTCGTCGACCCGGCCGCGCGCGAGCAGGGTGTCGATCAGCAGGCAGGCGCCGTCCCAGTGGATCGGCAGGCCGGGACCGAGGCGCTTGCCCAGCCGCAGTCCCTCGCGCAGCAGCGCCTCGGCCTCGTCCAGCTCCCCGCGGCGGCGGTAGACCAGCCCGAGGAAGTCGTGCGCGAAGGCGAGGTGGCCGCCGCTCCAGCCGGAGATCTCGAAGGCCCGCACCGCGTCCTTGAAGAGCTCCTCGGCGTGGTCGAGCCGGTCGGTGTAGGCGAAGGTGATCCCGATGATGCTGGGGACCTCGAAGCCCCACTCCGTGTTGGTCCACCCCATGCCGTCGGCGAGCCGGCCGTCCACGAGGGCGCGCTCGATGTGCTCGACCACCTGCACCGCGTCCTCGCCGCGGATCATGCCGTCGAAGCCGCGCAGCGCGAGCAGGGTCCGCTCGGTGTTGTCACGGCCGCGGATGCGCTCGGCGAGCTCCGCGATGCGGCGCGAACGGCCCTGGGAGTCCTGCTCCTCCACCTGGATGCCCTGCCACAGATAGTGCGCGGCCTGCAGGCGCATCCTTCCTGCACCGGGCGGCGTGCGCTCGGCCTGCTCCCGCACGACCTCGGCCGCCTCGCGCAGCTGGCTGTTGTGCGCGTAGGCCTGGGAGAGGCGGTACGTGGCGTCGACGCGCAGCTCCTCGGTGAGGTGCGGCAGGGACAGCGCCGTCTTGAGGTGGTTGACCGTGGTCGACGGCGAGGTGAGCAGCGCCGAGCAGCCCAGCTCGTACAGCACCCCGGCCCGCTCCTCCTCGGGCGGCGGCTCCTGCAGGGCGCGCTCCAGACAGCGGCGGGCCGCATCCGGGGCACCGACCGCCAGGTGCTCACGGGCCGCCGCGCGCAACTGCTCGACCAGCTCGGAGTCGTGGTCGGGATGGACCTCCAGCAGGTGCCGGGACGCCGCGGCGGCACCCAGCCCGGCTTCCGTGACGGACCAGGCGGCCTGTCCGTGCATCGCCGTGCGGGTGGCCGGCGGGATCGAGGCGTAGATCGCGGTGGCGATCAGCGGGTGGACGAATTCCAGGTCGATCGCGCCGGTGAGGATGCGCGCGTGCCGCAGCTTGTCCGCGCACTCGGCGGCCTGGGCCGGGCCCATGCCCGCGAGGTTCGCCGCCAGGGACGGCTGGATCTCGGTGCCGAGCACGGCCGAGGCCCAGGCGAAACGGGTCACGGCGGTCCCCAGCCGCTCCAGGCGGGACACCAGGCCGCTGCCGCGGGCCGTGGCACCGAGGTCGCGCAGGAGGGAGGCGGACTCCTCGACCGGCTTCAGGCCACGGTCCTGTGCCTTGGCGACCAACTCGACCGTCTCGTACGGATTGCCGCCGGTGACCGCCCAGACCTCGCGGCAGAACGGGGCGTCGGCCTCGTCCGGGAAGGAGTCGTGCACCAGCCGGTGGACCGCTTCGGGAGTCAGGGCGCGCAGCTCCACCGGGCGCGAGCTGCGACCGGTGACGAGGTCCTTGAACCCCGGTGCGTTCTCCGGGAGTTCCTCGGGGCGGTAGGAGATGACGGCCAGCAGCGGCGTCTCCTGCAGGCGCACGGCGAAGAAGGCCAGCCACGTGAGCGATTCGGCATCGGCCCAGTGGGCGTCGTCGATCATCAGAACCACCGGCTCCTGCCGGGTGGCGAGTTGGGTGACGAGCCAGTCGATGCCGTCGCGCACGCCCTGCGGGTCCTGCGGGCCGATCGGCGGGGCGATGCCCAGCGCGGGGCCGGCGATCTCGTACCAGCCGCCGAGCAGCTCCTTGCGGTCGGTGTCGCTCATCGGCGCCAGGACGGGCTGGAGCAACTGGCGCACGACGTGGAAGGGGACCGGCTGCGCGGACTCGCTGCCGCGCGCGAAGAGGACGGTGCACTTGCCCGCCTCCATGGCCATCCGGCGCGTCTCGGTGAGCAACGCCGTTTTCCCCAGGCCCGCTTCACCGCTGTAGAGCAGCAGCCCGCCGAGCCGGGACCGCCCTTCGGCCGCCGCCCCGCACAGCCTTTGCACCGCCTGCTCAGCGGCTTGCAGCTCGAGCTCCCGCTCGAACAGGGCGGCGGATGCGTTCTGTTCACGCTGATGCCCTGACATGGCGATGTCTCCCCGGAAGATGTGGTGGAGCGAGCCTAGCCCCGTCCGTGAGGCCAGGGGCAGGGTTCGGCAGACGGACCACTCGGGAGCGTGACCCTCCCCCGCCCGCCCCCGGAGCCCGTTCCGCACCACGAGCAGCATGCCCCACCCGAGCCCGAACATACATTCATACGATTCGGAAACCCATTCGGAATTCGAAGCGCGAGGCCATTATGGAGCCTTTCGAATTCCTGCGTCAGGCCGATCTGCGAATATGACAACTTCGCGCCGGAGCCCCGCGCGACCGGCTACGCTCCATGTCGCGCAGCGGGTCGTGGCGACTACTTCACGGTGCGCACAAGTGCTGCGCCGGCGCCGTTCTCCGCGGGAGACACCCGGGATTGCCGCGCGCCGGGCCCTACGCCTTCTTAAGAGTTCCGAGGATCCCGATGGTTGGTACTGGCTCGTCAGTTCAACGGCGGCCCGTCTCCGCTCTGATATGGCTGATCTCCCCCCTGGTCCTGGCCGTGTGCACGGGTACGGCGGTCCTCGCCGTCGCTCCCGACGCCCGCGTACCGGTGGCCTGGTGCGGAGCCTCCGCCACGGTCGCGGTGGCGCTGGCAAGCTCCGAGGCCGCCCGGCGGGGACGGGTCATCACGGCACTGCGGCGGCGCTGCGCCGAGCAGGAGGCCGGTCTGCGGTATCAGCTCGACCAGCACGAGGCGGAGACCCGGCGGCTGGCCAAGGAGCTGCTGCCCCGGGCCATCCACCTGCTGCAGCGCGGCGCCCCCACCGAGGTCGTGCTGCGCCACACGCTGCCCGTCCACGACCTCGAGCCCGGCTACGCGACCGCCCACCGGTCGGTGCTGAAGTCCGTCATCGAGGCCGTGCAGGCGGAGGAAGGGCTGCGCGACTCCGCGCAGCGCGCCTTCGTCAACATCGCCCGCCGCATGCAGGCCATCGTCCACCAGCAGGCCTACGACATCCGGGAGATGGAGCACAAGCACGGCAACGACCCGGACGTCTTCGGCGACCTGCTCCACCTCGACCACGGCAACGCCCTGACGGGCCGCCTCGCCGACAGCATCGCCGTGCTCGGCGGCTCCCGCCCCGGCCGCCAGTGGAAGAACGAGATCCCTCTTTACAACGTGCTGCGCGGCGCCATGTCGCGGATCCTGGAGTACCGGCGGGTCGACCTGCACTCGGTGGCCGACGTCGCCGTCGTCGGCGCCGGCGTCGAGCCGGTGATCCACGCCCTGGCCGAGCTGCTGGACAACGCCACCCGCTACTCGCCCCCGCAGACCCGGGTGCACCTGACCGCCGTGGACATCCAGTCCGGCATCGCCGTCGAGATCGAGGACGCCGGCGTCGGCCTCACCGACGAGGCGCGCCGCCGCACCGACCGCGTCCTCTCCCGCGAGGGCGCCCTCGACCTCGACGACCTCGGCGAGGCGCCGCGGCTGGGCCTCGCGGTCGTCAGCCGGCTCGCCCGCACGTACAACTTCCTGGTGTCGCTGCGGCCCTCCGCCTACGGAGGCGTCCGGGCCGTGCTGGTCATCCCCATGGACCTGATCACCGCCAGCAAGCACCCCGGCGGCGACATCGCCCGCGCGCCCAAGCTCCCGCCCTTCAAGTCCAAGCGCCGCCCGGGCCAGAAGATCCCCCCGCCCGCTCCGCAGACGGCTCCGCCGATGATGGAGCACCCCATCCCGCCACCGCTCGGGGACAGCGGGCTGCCGCAGCGGCGGCGCCGCCGGGGCCCCGCGCCGCTCCCGTTCGGCCGGGGCGCGGCCGAGCGGCGGGACCGGTCGCCGGCCCCGCCCGCCGCGCCGGCCGCTCCGGAGGAGGCCCCCAAGCAGCCCGGAATGTGGCTGGCCGCCTTCAACCGCGGCATCAACGGGGAGTCCCTGGAGCCGGATCCCGGCCGGCCGAACAGTGATATCCCGTCAGACAAGGAAGAGTAGCCAAGTGACGCAGCCGCGGTTCAACATGGACTGGATGCTCAAGGACCTGGCAACCAGTGTTCCGCAGACCCGCCACGTGATCGTGCTGTCCTCGGACGGCCTGCGCATGGCTCAGCACGGCACGGACCCGGACGCCGCGGACCGCCTCGCCGCCGCCTGTGCCGGCCTGCAGAGCCTCTCCACCGCGATCGCCGGTGAATTCCCGCACGGGGACGGGCAGATGCGCCTGGTCGTGATCGAGGTCGACGGCGGTTTCTTCTATCTGATGGCCGCCGGGGCCGGGGCCTTCCTCGCCGTCCTGGCCGACGACGACGTGGACGCCGAGCTGATGGGCATGCGGATGCGGGATCTGGTGGCCCGCATCGGTTCGCATCTCACCAGTCCGCCGCGGGTCGGCGGGTCGGTGACATGAGCACGGAAGTACCCGGCGACCCGACCGCGCCCGGCAGCCCGGACCGGCTCTACATCCTCACCGGAGGCGAGGCCCGCGCGGAGCGGAAGACGGAGCTCGACCTGGTGACGCTGATCGTGTCCCGGTCCGAGGCCGACCCCGGGCTGCAGCCCGAGCACGCCGCCATCGTCAGGATGTGTGCCTACCCCCTCTCCGTCGCCGAGATATCGGCCTATCTGGAGCTCCCGGTCAGCACGCTGACCCTGCTGCTCACGGAACTGGTGGCGGGGCGGCACGTGGAGGCCCGGCCGCCGGTCCCGGCGGCGGCCCTTCCCGACGTACAACTTCTGGAGGCGGTGATGAATGGACTACAGAAGCTCTGACTCCCCCGGGCTGGAGACCTATGCGGGGCCGCGCAGCGAGGACGTCCTGCCGGCCTCGGCCACCGCGGCCGTCAAGGTGGTCATCGTCGGCGGGTTCGGGGTCGGCAAGACGACCCTGGTGGGCTCGGTGAGCGAGATCCGGCCGCTGACCACCGAGGAGACGATGACCCAGGCCGGTGTCGGCGTGGACGACATCGCGGGAATCGAGCACAAGACCGAGACGACCGTGGCCATGGACTTCGGCCGGATCAGCATCAACGAGCAGCTGGTGCTGTACCTGTTCGGCACGCCGGGCCAGGAGCGCTTCTGGTTCCTGTGGAACGGCCTGTTCGAGGGCGCCCTCGGCGCGGTCGTCCTCCTCGACACCCGCCGCATGGACGTCAGTTACGACGTGATCGGCCGCCTGGAGGAGAAGGGCGTGCCGTTCGTCGTCGGCGTCAACCGCTTCCCCCAGGCCCCCAGATATCCGATGGAGCAGCTCCGCTCGGCCATGGACCTCGACGACTCGGTGCCCATGGTCGACTGCGACGCCCGGGACCGCGCCTCCTGCCGCGACACCCTGCTCACCCTCATGCGCTACCTGTACACGCTCACCACCGCCTCCACGGAGCACCAGTGACCCTCCCTTCCGAACGCCCCCGCACCACCTCCCCGGCCGGGCCTCCCCCGCAGTGCCCGGCCCACGCGACCGGCCCCGGCGGGATCACCCGGCTGTACGGCCCGGAGGCCGAGGCCGACCCGATGGGGCTGTACGAGCGGCTGCGCCAGAAGCACGGCCAAGTGGCGCCCGTCCTGCTGCACGACGACGTCCCGGCCTGGATCGTGCTCGGCTACCGCGAGGCCCTCGACGTGGCGCGCACTCCTTCCCGCTTCTCGCGCGACTCCCGGCTGTGGATCGAGGCGCGCGAGGGCCGCGTGGCCCCCACCCACCCGCTCGCGCCGATCACCACCTGGCAGCCCATCTGCGTCTTCGCCGACGGCCAGCAGCACGAGCGCTGGCGCGGCGCCGTCAACGACAGCATCGCCCGCTTCGACAAGCGCGGTATCCGCCGCCACGTCACGCAGTCCGCGAACCAGCTCGTCGACCGCTTCTGCACCTCGGGCCGGGCCGATCTGGTGCACGAGTTCGCCGAGCAGCTGCCGATGATGGCGATGACGCAGCTGCTGGGCATGCCGGAGGCGTACAGCCCCCAGCTGGTCAACGCCGCCCGGGACATGATCAAGGGCACCGAGACGGCGATCGCGAGCAATGAGTACGTCCAGGAGACGCTGCGCAGGCTGGTGGCGCGCAAGCACGCCGAGCCGGGCGCCGACTTCACCAGCTGGCTGCTGGAGCACCCGGCCGGGCTCACGGACGACGAGGTGCAGCAGCATCTGCGGCTGGTGCTGATCGCGGCCTTCGAGACCACGGCGAACCTCATCGCCAACACCCTGAAGATGGTGCTCACCGACCACCGCTTCCAGGCCTCCCTGGCCGGCGGCCACATGACGCTGCCGGACGCGGTCGAGCAGGTCCTGTGGGACGAGCCGCCGTTCATCTCGATCCTGGGCCGGTGGGCGACGCAGGACACCGAGCTGGCGGGACAGCAGATCAAGCAGGGGGACGCCCTGATCCTCGGGCTGGCCGCGGCCAACATGGACACGGTGATCCGCCCCGACCCCGACGTGCCCGTCCACGGCAACCGCTCGCACCTGGCGTTCAGCGGGGGCCAGCACGAGTGCCCGGGCCAGGACGTGGGCCGGGCCATCGCGGACACGGGCATCGACGCCCTGCTGCTGCGCCTGCCCGACCTCACGCTCGCGGTGGAGGAGTCGGAGCTGAGCTACCGCTCCACCCTGATGTCCCGTCACCTGACCGGGCTGCCGGTGCGGTTCACGGCGCGGGCGCCGCTGCCTCCGGAGGAGACGCTGGCACCCGCGCCGGAACCGCCCGCGCCCGCTCAGCCGGAGCGCGCCGAGCAGCCGGCCATCCCGGCGCCGCCGGTCCGGGCCGCCGGCCCGGAGGAGTCCGGTCCGGGGCGCTCGTGGTGGCGGTCGCTGCGGCGGCTGCTGCTGCGCCGGTAGCAGCCGGCGTCGAGCAGGTCCCACCACCAGGCGATGGCGGGGACGGGCAGCGGGTCGGGGCTGTCGTCCGACGGGAACGGCTTCCACCACTGCACGTCGGCACCGGTCCCGTAGGGGTCCTGGTACCGGGCGCAGGCCGAGGCCCAGTCCAGGTGCCCGCGGACGAAGTGGCCCAGGGCCACCAGGTAGCAGCGCAGTTCCACCCCGGCCCGGGGCCAGATCTGCTCGCGTAAGCGCAGGAAGAGCGTCATGACGCGGTCGCGCATCGCCATGGCCTCTTCCTGGGCGCGGGCGGGCTCCCAGCCCCGTTCCTGGGCGAGGACGTCGATCAGGTTGAGGTTGTCACCGGCACGCTGGATCTCCTTGTTCCGTGAGTAGAAGTCGTTGTCCCAGGCGACGAGCGTCCAGGTCATCTCGGTGAGGGCGCGGACCTCGGGCCGGTCCAGGTCACGGTCGTCGAGTTCGTATCCTCCTGCGATGTCCATCAGGGCCGTGGAGGGCGCCATGCCGATGGCGCGCATCCACATCGCGGCGTAGTCGTTCACGGACGGCAGCGCCCGGTCGCGGCGGCAGGCGGCCTCCCACACCAGGCCGGAGAGGTAGGTGCGCATGCCCTCGGTCCAGTGGCGCAGCTGGCGCGGTGTCGCGTGCCCGGCCAGCTCCAGGCGGACGGCCCGCAGTGCCGCGGCGTGGGGCGTGTCATCCGGCCACTCCGGCGTCGGCGCTTCCAGGACGCGCATGATGCGCGAGGTCGTGTGCGCCAGCCCGTGGGCGGTGGCGGTCGACTCGTCGCACAGGGCGTCGTCCAGGGAGAAGAGCACGGCGTGGAGCTTGGCGACGACGGTGAGCGGTCCGGACTGGCCGTAGGGCATGGTCCGGGCCGTGAGCCCGCCGAAGTCGCACCGGGCGAGGCGCTGCTGCTGGTGGGCTGAGGTGTCCAGCTGCCGCTGGAGCATCCAGTCGACCGAGATCCGGTCGAGCTCCCGGACGCATGGGTGCACCGCAGGCGGTATCGGGCAGTAGAAGGGCACCATCTCCAAGGGCTGTACTGATATGCGATCTCGCACGCCCGTCACGGCGCCTCCCCAGGCCGACTCGCAGCGTTCCTGTCCGCTTTTGCGCGGTACCTGCCCAGGGTGGACCGGGGATAACCCGCGGCGCATACCCGGTCACACCTTTCCAGCGCGGGATGCAAGGCTCACTTCGGATCGTTTCTGACTGAACCAGGCCAAAGGAGCTTTTCTGATGAGTGGCGGCGGTGGATTATTGCACCTTGATGTCAGAGTTTTTTCCTCACGATCCTCTGCTGTTCGAAAACCTAAGGGTTGGCCGGATCCCGCTCGTGCGTCACACGGACGGATGATCGACGATCTACGGCGCCGGTGACCGCTCGGGCCCAGGAGGCACGCGATGACGACCCAACCGCCGGACGGCCCGTACGCCCGGCCGCTGAACCGGCCCTGGCCGCGGGCGGCCGCGGCGGTGGCCGCGGGAGCGCTGCCCGCCCTCACCTTTCCCACCCCTTCGCTGTGGTGGCTGGCCTACGTCGCCCTCGTGCCCTGGCTGTCCCTGATCCGCACGGCACCCGGCGCGCGGCGGGCGGCGCTCGACGGCTGGCTCGGCGGTGGCGGATTCCTGCTCGCGGTGCACCACTGGCTGCTGCCGAGCCTGCACGTCTTCATCCTGGTGCTGGCCGCGCTGCTGGGACTGCTGTGGGCGCCGTGGGGCATGCTGGTCAAGCGACTGCTGGGCGGTTCCCCGGGGCCCGCGCGAGCCGCCGCGGCCCTTCTCGTCATCCCTTCCGGCTGGTTGATGGTCGAACTTGCCCGTTCATGGGAGTATTTGGGCGGTCCGTGGGGTCTGTTCGGGGCGAGTCAGTGGCAGGTGCAACCCGCTCTCAAGCTCGCTTCCACGGGCGGGATCTGGCTGGTTACTTTCCTCCTCGTGGCCCTCAACACCGCCGTTTCCACGGCTATTTGGGCTTCTCGCGCGCGTATCACCGGACTAGTCGGCCTGGTGGCGTGCGCAGCGGCCGTCGCCGGAGTGTGGCTGTGGGCCCCTTCGCCGCGCTCCGCGGGCACCGTCCGGATCGCCCTCGTGCAGCCGGGCGTCGTCGACGGGACGGGCAGCGTCCAGCGCCGCTTCGACCGCCAGGAAGAGCTCACGAGGAAGCTGGCCGGGCAGCACGTGGACCTCGTCGTGTGGGGCGAGAGCGGCATCGGCGGCGACCTCGCCCGGTACCCCGCTCTCCGCAACCGGCTCACGGCGCTCTCCCGCACGGTGGGGGCGGACCTGCTCGTCAACGTCGACGCGCGCCGCTCGGACCGGCCCGGCATCTTCAAGAGCTCCGTGCTCGTCGGGCCCGACGGGCCGACCGGGGACCGCTACGACAAGATGCGGCTCGTGCCGTTCGGGGAGTACGTGCCCGCGCGGTCGCTGCTCGGCTGGGCCACCTCCGTGGGCAAGGCGGCCGGCGAGGACCGCATGCGGGGCGAGCACCCGGTGGTGATGCGGCTGCCCGCCTCCCCCTCCGCACCCGAAGGCCTGCGCATCGGCCCGCTGGTGTGCTTCGAGTCGGCCTTCCCCGACATGAGCCGGCAACTGGCCCGCGACGGCGCCCAAGTGATCGTCGCGCAGTCCTCCACCTCCACCTTCCAGCGCAGCTGGGCCCCGTGGCAGCACGCCTCGCTCGCCGCGGTCAGGGCGGCGGAAACCTGGCGCCCGGTGGTGCACGCGACCCTGACGGGGGTGAGCACGGTCGCCGGGCCGCGGGGCCGGACGGTCGGCGCTCCGCTCGGCACCGACCGCAGCGAGGCCGTCGTCCGCGAGGTGCCGCTGGCCGGCGGCACGAGCCCCTACGTCCGGTACGGGGACTGGGTGGTCCTCGTGTCCGCGGCGGTGGTCCTGTGCACGTGCGCCGCCGAGGGCGTCCGCCTGGCCCGGCAGAAGGTCAGGAAGCCTGCTCCAGGGCGTCGTTGACGATGCGCTCGCACAGGGCGTGCGTGGCCAGCGCGTCCTCGGCGTCCAGCAGCTTGCCCGCCCGCACCGCGTCGAGGAAGGCGAGGACGGTCTGCTCGATACCGCGCTGCCGGGAGACGGGCACCCAGTCGCCGCGCCTGCGGACGCTGGGCTGCCCCTTGTGGTCGATCACCTCGGCGAGGTTGACGACCTGCCGCTTGGTGTCCTGCCCGGAGACCTCCAGGACCTCCTCGGTGGAGCCGCTCATCCGGTTCATCGAGCCGATGGCCGTGAAGCCGTCGCCGGAGAGCTGGAGGACGACGTGGTGCATGAGGCCGTCGCGGATCCGGGCGCGCACGTCCACGTGGTCGACGGGTCCCGGAGCGAGGAAGCGCAGGGTGTCGACGACGTGGATGAAGTCGTCGAGGACGAGCGTGCGCGGGTCCTCCGCCAGCCCGATGCGGTTCTTCTGCATCAGGATCAGGTCGCGCGGGTGGTCCAGGCACTGGGCGTAGGACGGCGCGTAGCGGCGGTTGAAGCCGACCATCAGGCTGACGCCCCGCTCCCGGGCGAGGCGGACGAGCCGCTCGCTGGTGGGGAGGTCGTAGGCGAGGGGCTTGTCGACGTAGACCGGCACGCCCGCTTCGAGGAGGCGGGTGACGAGCTCGGGGTGGGCCGCGGTCGCCGCGTGGACGAAGGCCGCGTCGAGGCCCGCCGCGAGGAGCGAGTCGAGGTCGGTGTGGCACCGGTCCGCCGGGATGCGGTGGGCCTCGGCGACGCGCGCGAGGGTGGCGGAGGTGCGGGTGTGGAGGTGCAGGTCGAGGCCGGGCAGTGCGGCGAGCACCGGAAGGTACGCCTTCTGTGCGATGTCCCCGAGCCCGATGCAGCCGACCTTCACAGTGCCTCCCTGGTGGGTACCTGATGCGTACCTGTTGCGTACCTTCGTTTGGGAAGCATACGGCCGTACGGAAGGGCGCCGGTCGGCGGCTGCAGAAGCAGGGGGTGGCGGCGGAAGCAGGGGTGTGCGGGCCGGGGAAAACCCCTGGCGCGGGGCTGATCGCGGGCGCGAGGATGGCCGCCATGACTACTTCCGAGCGTCTCAAGCCCCCCACCATCGCCGACGAGCGCACCAGCCTGGAGAGCTGGCTCGACTTCCACCGCGCCACGCTGGCCATGAAGTGCGAGGGCCTGGACGAGGCGCAGCTGCGCGAGGCCTCCGCGCCGCCGTCCGGGTTGTCCCTCATGGGTCTCGTCCGGCACATGGCCGAGGTCGAGCGCCACTGGTTCCGCCGGTGCCTGGCCCGCGAGGAGGCCGGGCCGATCTACTACACCGACGAGGAGCCGGACCGGGACATCGAGGTCACGGAGGCGGACAGCTGGGAGGAGGCCTACGCCACCTGGCAGGCGGAGATCGCCGCGGCCCGGGAGGCGGCGCGCGGACGCTCGCTGGATGACCGCGGCTTCGCCCCGCACCGCAACAAGGAGTTCGACCTGCGGTGGATCTACATCCACATGATCGAGGAGTACGCGCGCCACAACGGCCACGCCGACCTCATCCGCGAGCGGATCGACGGAGCGACCGGGTCCTGAGCGCGGCCGGACGCATGATCGCGCGTCACCCGTGCGGGTAATTCCCAATGCGGACGGCCGCACAGCAGAGTTGAGCGAGTGCATCGACTGCCTGCAGTGACGGTCATGGCGGCGGCGGTGGCGCTGGCGGCCGCCGGGTGTGTGTCCGTCTCCCAGCCGCCCGCCTCCCACTCCCCGCCCCACCCGCCGGGCCACTCCCGGACGGGCGAGCTGCTGCCCGGCCCCGCCCGCGAGGACCTGATCACCACCGGGCCCGACGGGGCGCGCACCCCCACGGCCCCCGGGCAGGACCCGAGAGCCGCCACGGTCGGCGGCGCCTCGGGGCCCGAGGGCGCGCTCACCCCCTCCGGCCGCTCCGGCGGCCGCGACCACCGCGGCGGATCCGATCCAGCGGACCCCTTCGACTTCGGCGATGCCCCGGGACCGTCCGACGACGGAGCGGAGCCGTCGCGCTCCTCCGGCTCGCCCCGGCTCTCGCACCCGCCCCGCAGAGCCGGCCGCACCTGGGCCTCACCGGACCGGCCCGCAGGCGCCACCACCGGCACCCGCGCCCGCACCCCGTGCCCGTAACAACAACGTCTGCGCGCTGGGCAGGGAGCACGGCCGCTGGCAGCAGGGAGGCGACGCCTCACGGATCTGCGACTCGGTCTACGGGCACTGACGCGCCACCGCGGCGGCCGGAGCCCGGGGCACGAACACAGGGGCACGGAGCACGGGGCACGGAGCACGGGGCACGGAGCCCGGGACACGAACACAGGGGCACGGAGCCCGGGGCACGGAGCCCGGGGCACGGAGCCCGGGGCACGGAGCCGGGGCCTACGGGCGGGGAACCCCGCCCGCGGCCCCCGGCCGGGACCGGGTCAGAGGGCCGGCACGGACGCCAGGTCCGGGATGCGCCAGTCGATCGGCTCGTGGCCCTGGGCGGCGACCGCCTCGTTGATCTGGCCGAAGGGGCGGCTGCCGAAGAACTTCTTCGCCGACAGCGGCGAGGGGTGGGCGCCCTTGACCACGACGTGCCGGCTCTCGTCGATCAGCGGCAGCTTCTTCTGGGCGTAGTTGCCCCAGAGGACGAAGACGGCCGGGTCGGGACGGGAGGCCACGGCGCGGATGACCGCGTCGGTGAACTTCTCCCAGCCCTTGCCCTTGTGGGAATTGGGCTCCCCGCCGCGGACCGTCAGCACGGCGTTGAGCAGCAGGACGCCCTGCTCGGCCCACGGCTGGAGATAGCCGTTGTCCGGGACGTCGTAGCCGAGCTCCTCGCGCATCTCCTTGTAGATGTTGCGCAGGGAGGGCGGGGTCTTCACCCCGGGGCGGACCGAGAAGCACAGGCCGTGGCCCTGGCCCGCGCCGTGGTAGGGGTCCTGGCCGAGGATGAGGACCTTGACCTTCTCGTACGGAGTGGCCTCCAGGGCTGCGAAGACCTCCCCGCGCGGCGGGTACACCGGTGCCTTCGTGCGCTCCTCCTCCACGAAGTCGGTGAGCTCCTTGAAGTAGGGCTTGTCCAGCTCCTCGGCGAGGACACCGTGCCAGGACTGGGGCAGCACGTCGGTGACGGTCACGTCAACAACCTCCGGGGTTCGTTCCGTTCTCGGGTGAGAACTTACCGGCGACCACTGACAACGGCCGACGCCCGCCCCCGGCCCCGGTGCCGCCCGGCCTCAGAACCCCGCGTTGAGGAAGATGCCGCCGTCCACCACGAGGGTCTGCCCGGTGATCCACCCGGCCGCGTCCGAGAGCAGGAACGCGGCCGCTCCCCCGATGTCCTCGGGGACGCCGAGGCGCCCGAGCGGGTACGAGGCCACGACCTCCTCCTCGCGCCCCTCGTACAGGGCGGCCGCGAACTTCGTCTTGACGACGGCCGGTGCGATGGAGTTGACCCGCACCGCCGGGGCGAATTCGTGCGCGAGCTGCAGCGTGAGGTTGACCATCGCGGCCTTGCTCATGCCGTACGCCCCGACGAAGGGGGAGGCGGAGATCCCGGCGACCGACGCGATGTTCACGATCGCACCGCCGTTGTCCTTCTGCCACGCCCGCCACGTCTGCTGCGCGAAGCCCAGCGCGGAGATCACATTGGTCTCGAAGACCTTGCGGGCGACACCCAGGTCGAGCTCGGCCATGGGACCGAACACCGGATTCGTCCCGGCGTTGTTGACCAGATAGTCGACGCGGCCGAACTCCTCCATGGCGTGCCGCACGGCGGCGGCCTGGTGGGCCTCGTCGTGGGCCTTGCCCGCGATGCCGATCGCCCGGCCGGCGCCGAGGGACTCGACGGCCTGCTTGAGGGTGTCCTCGTTGCGCCCGGTGATCACGACGCGGTCGCCGCGGGCGACGAGCGCCTGCGCGATGCCGTAGCCGATGCCGCGGCTCGCGCCCGTGACGAGGGCGACCTTGCCCGTGTCCTGCCGCCCGGCCTGCTCCTGCTGCTCCTGCTGCTGTGCGGTCATCTCGGTGCTTCCTGTCAGTTGAGCGGTCCGCCGGCCACGTACAGGACCTGTCCGGAGACGAAGCCCGCCTCCTCGCCGGTGAAGAAGGCGACGGCGTTGGCGATGTCCTCGGGCTCGCCCACGCGCGCCACCGGGATCTGGGTCGCCGCGGCGGCCTTGAAGTCCTCGAAGCCCATCCCGAGGCGGGCCGCGGTGGCGGCCGTCATGTCGGTGGCGATGAAGCCGGGGGCGACGGAGTTGGCGGTGATGCCGAACTTGCCCAGCTCCTTGGCGAGCGACTTGGTCAGCCCCTGCACGCCGGCCTTGGCGGCGGCGTAGTTGGCCTGGCCGCGGTTGCCGAGGGCGGAGCTGCTGGAGAGGTTGACTATGCGGCCGAAGCCCGCGTCCACCATGTGCTTCTGGCAGGCGCGCGACATCAGGAACGCGCCCCGCAGGTGCACGCTCATGACGGTGTCCCAGTCGCTCTCGCTCATCTTGAACAGCAGGTTGTCACGGGTCACGCCCGCGTTGTTGACGAGGATGAGCGGCGCGCCCAGCTCGGCGGCGATCCGGGTGACGGCGGCGTCCACCCGGTCGGCGTCGGAGACGTCGCAGCCGACGGCGAGGGCCCGGCCGCCCGCCGCGGTGATCTGCTCGACGGTGCCCGCGCAGGCCTCCTCGTCGAGGTCGAGGACGGCGACCGCACGGCCCTCGCGGGCCAGGCGTACGGCGGTCGCGGCACCGATGCCGCGGGCCGCGCCCGTGACGACGGCCACGCGCTGCTCGGGCTTGGGCATACGGGGATCTCCTCACCTCGAAGGCGGCCCCCCGCCCGGCGCCGGCCGGGCAGGTGAGCAACCGCTTAGTAGCTTCGGCGGATCAGACGCTAGAAGCCCCGCCACCCGCTGTCAACGCCTTCCGGCCCGCCCTTGCCCCTCACCTCACCAGCAGGTCCAGCAGCCGCTCGGGCTCGCTCTCAGGATCCGCCGTCAGACCCGTGTGCACGGGGCCGGGCTGCACGACCGTGCTGCGGGGGGCGATCAGCCAGCGGAAGCGGCGGCCCGGGTCGTCCCCGGCGGCCTGCCCGGCGCGCTCCCCGCCCAGGCAGACGCCCTCGACGGCACACAGCGCGGCCCGCACGCCGGCCACGTCCGCCGTGGGGTCGAGGGCCAGCAGCCGCGCCTCGTCCAGATGGACGCGGGCGGCGACGTAGCCCTTGGCCTGGCAGTAGACGACGACGCCGGCGTTGATCTGCTCACCACGCTCCACGCGCGGGACGACCCGCAGCAGCGCGTACTCGAAAACTTCGCGTCCGTTGTGGCGCCCGGTCACTTCCCGGCCCTTCCGTCGAGCCTGACACGCACCCACTCCGGCGCCTGCGAGGGCTTGTCCTTGCTGCGTTCCCCGACCGTGATCCGGTCGCCGATGCTCCGTGCCCGCTCCAGCAGCACTTCGACGTAGGCCCGGCGCACCGCGTCGGGGCCGTCGAAGCCCGGCTCGTCCGCGAGCCACTCGTCGGGCACGTCGGCGGCGACCTCGGTCAGCAGTTCCTCGGTGACGAGCGGCGCGAGCCCGGCCGCGGCCGCGGCGAGGTCGGGGCCGAAGGTGGCGAGGACGTGGTCGGAGGCGTCGTAGGCCTTGCCGGCGGCCGCGGCGGCGCCCGGCCAGTTGTGGTGCCAGATCATGGTGGCGCCGTGGTCGATGAGCCACAGCTCGCCGTGCCACACGAGCAGGTTGGGGTTGCGCCAGGAGCGGTCGACGTTGTTGATGAGGGCGTCGAACCAGATCACGCGGCCGGCCTCGGCCGCCGCGACCTCGAAGGCGAGCGGGTCGAAGCCGAGCGCGCCGGGCAGGAAGTCCATGGCGAGGTTGAGCCCGCCGCTGGCCTTGAGCAGCCCTTGCACCTCCTGGTCCGGCTCGCCCCGGCCGATGACCGGGTCGAGCTGGATGCGGGCCAGGTCCGGGACGCGCAGGCCGAGGGCGCGGCCGAGCTGCCCGCAGATCACCTCGGCGACCAGCGTCTTGCGGCCCTGTCCCGCGCCGGTGAATTTCATGACGTACGTACCGAGATCGTCGGCCTCGACGATGCCGGGGAGCGAGCCGCCCTCACGCAAGGGCGTGACGTATCGGGTGGCTGTGACTTCGGGGAGCATTGCCCCAGGCTACTGCGGGTCTTCGGCCGCCCTTTGAACGCGGGCGGCGCCGGCTCCGTACGACTCCCCGAACCTGCACGTTCAGAGGAGCGAACATGAACCACACGTCACGGGCCGCTTCCACCGGATTGGCGGCTTCCACCGAGACCGACGGACCTTCCGGGCCCTCCGGGGTCTCGGGACCGGCCGCGACCCGCGCCGCGCGCGGCTCGACCCGCCGCGGCGTCGTCGCGGCGGCCGGAGCCGCCGGTCTCGTCACCGTCCTCGCCGCGTGCGGCGGAGGGGACGACAGCGGTAAGGGCGGGGACGGGAAGGGGGAGGCCGAGGGCGAGCTCGCGAAGGCCGCGGACATCCCGGAGGGCGGCGGCAAGGTCTTCCCGGACAGGAAGGTCGTGGTGACCCAGCCGGCGAAGGGCGAGTTCAAGGCCTTCTCGGCGGTCTGCACCCACCAGGGGTGCGTGGTCAAGGAGGTCTCCGGGGGCACCATCAACTGCCCGTGCCACAACAGCAGGTTCCGCATCGCGGACGGGAGCGTGCAGGCCGGTCCGGCGCAGCGGCCGCTCCCCGAGGAGCAGGTCTCGGTGCGGGACGGCTCGCTGCACCTGGGGTGAGGCCGGGCCTCAGTCGCTGCGGGGCGTGCTCCGCCAGCCGCGCAGGAGGGACTCGGTCGTGGTGATGGTGGCGACGAGCGCCAGGGTGTGGCTGACCATGGCGGCGGTGTAGTCGGCGGGCACACCGGCGATGGCGTCGGCGGGGACGACGGCCGTGTAGCCGAGGTTGACGGCGTCGAAGACGGTGTTGGGGACGGCCACGTTGGCCGAGACGCCGGTGACGACGAGGGTGCGGCAGCCGAGGTTGCGCAGGAGGGCGTCCACGCCCGTGCCCGCCAGGGGCGAGAGTCCGTGCAGCCGCCGGACGACGAGGTCCGCGTCGCCGACCGGGATCGGGTCGGCGACGCGGACCGCGCGGGTGCCGGTCAGCTGCTGCACGGGCAGCCGCTCGGCCGCGCGGAACAGGCGGGCGTTGCGGCTGGCGCCGCGGCCGTCGGGGCGGCGTTCGGCGATGGCGTGCACGACCTGGACGCCCGCGTCGTGCGCGCCCGCGACCAGGCGGGCGACGTTCACGAGGGCGCCGGAGGCGCGGGCGGCGGCGGCGAGCTCGGGCAGGGCGCTCTCGGGGCCGACGACGCCGCGCTGGCACTCGACGGTGAGCAGCACGGTCGTCGCGGGGTCGAGCCGCTCGGCGGACGGGTCCGGCGGCGCCATGCCGGTCGCTCCCTCCTGGGGCCGGTGTCCGGCGGTGAGGGCCGGGCCGCGTGAGGGTAGCGGGCATTGCGCCGGCGGGGAAAGGGCCCCACACTTTCTGACGCATAGTCAGGCAGAGGTGTGCGGGGAGGGCGCGGGGATGGTCACCACCCAGCGGCGGGGCCGCCGGATCATGATGACGCGGCCGGAGCTGGACGCGTTCCTCGCCGGGCAGCGCACCTGCCGGGTGGCCACGGTCGGGCGGGACGGGCGTCCGCACCTCAGCGCGCTGTGGTTCGTCTGGGACGGATCCGCGGTGTGGCTGTACTCGATCGTCCGCAGCCGCCGGTGGGCGGAGCTGCGGCGCGACGCACGGATCGCGGTGCTCGTGGACGACGGGCGGGAGTACGGGGAGCTGCGCGGGGCGGAACTGTCGGGCACGGCCGCCTTCGTCGGCGAGGCCCCGCGCACGGGCGAGCCCTGCCCGGAGCTCGCCGCGCCGGAGGCGCTGTTCGCCGCCAAGTACTTCGGCGGCCTGCCCGCGATGCCGCACGACGGGCGCCACGCCTGGCTCCGGTTGACCCCCGAGGCGATCGTGTCCTGGGACTTCCGCAAGCTGCCGGGCCGCTAGCGGCAGGTCGTGGGCGGCTAGGCGGAGCCCGCCATCTCCTCCCCCGCCGTCCGCAGCGCCTCGACCGCGGCGCGGATGGAGGGCCGCCGGTCGGCGTCCGCGCGCCAGATCGCGTAGACGTGGCGGCGCACGGTGTGCCGCACCGGCACCACACGCACGCCTTCCGGGACCGGACCACGCCCGAGCCGCGGGGCGACGGCGACGCCCAGCCCGGCGGCGATCAGGGCGAGCTGGGTGTGGTGCTCCTCGGCCATGTGGGAGATGCGGGGCTCGATGCCCTTCCCGCGCAGGGTGAGCATCAGCCAGTCGTGGCAGAACTCGCCACGGGGCCAGGAGACCCAGTCGTCGTCCGCGAACTCCTCCAGGTCGACCAGCTCCCGGCCGGCCAGCGGGTGGTCCACCGGCATCGCCACGTCGGCGATGTCGTCGAGGATCGGGGCCTTGGCCAGCCCGTCCGGCATGGGCAGCGGCTTGTTGTACCAGTCGAGGACGACCGCGACGTCGATGTCGCCGCGGACCACCCGGGGCACGGCCTCCTCGGGCTCCATCTCCTCCAGCCGGGCCCGCAGCTGGGGGTGGGCGCCGCGCAGCCCGGCGAGGGCGGCCGGGAAGAGGCCGCGGGCGGCCGTGGGGAAGGCGCCGAGGAGCAGCTCGCCGACGGCCTGCCCGCGCTGCGCCTCCAGGTCGGCCTGGGCGAGCTCCACCTGCGAGAGGATCCGTGAGGCGTGGTCGGCGAGCAGCCGGCCGGCGTCGGTGAGCCGCACGCCGCGGCCGTGCTTGGCGAGCAGCTGCTGGCCGGTCTCCCGCTCCAGCTTGGCGAGCTGCTGCGACACCGCGGACGTCGTCACGTGCAGCCCGTCCGCCGCGGCACTGACGGAGCCGTGACGGGCGACGGCATTGAGGGTGCGCAGACGCTCCAGGTTCAACATATAAGCAACTCTACGCGATGGCCTGCACTTATATTTACTTGTTCTAAAGATGGATCGGCGGCCATTCTTATGGTCATGCGCACCACTGCAAGCTCCGGCTCCTCCGGTTCCCCGGCCCCCTCAGCCCCCTCCGCC
>NZ_JBPQTS010000018.1:0-59613 GCF_051386455.1 Streptomyces sp. URMC 124 | reverse complement strand
TGTCACTCATACGCCCAGGGTACGGGGCGGGGGCGGTGCCGGACCGCGCCTACCCCGTACGCACTGTCCCGCCGCGCTGATCTTCGACGACCCGCTGTCGCAGCAGTCCTCGGACGACACCGACCGCGGCTGGGGAGAGCGTCCCGCCTCCGGCGGTCCCGCTGCGGACCTGGCCCGCTTCCTGGACGAGAAGCCGCCGCACCACATCTGAGGAGGCGGGCCCGGCCGGTCAGGCCCTACCGCTGGGCCGGCACCGTCTCCGAGCCCGGCTCGCGGCGCTGTTCCACGAGGGCGTCGCGGATCTGCCGGAGCAGTTCCAGCTCGGTCTCCTTGGCCGGGGCCGCCGGCGTGCGGGCCGCCTGCCGGTCCTGCCAGCGCTTCATCGGCAGCAGCATCAGGAAGTAGACGACGGCGGCCGTGATCAGGAAGGTCAGCGAGGCGCTGAGCACCGCGCCCCACTGGATGAAGACGCCCTTGGTGACCTCACCGGCCGCGTTCTTGGCGCAGGGACCCTTCAGGCAGGACGCGTAGTGGTCGAGGTCCTTCGTGCCGAAGGCCCCCACCACCGGGTTGATCACGCCCTTGACCACCGAGTTCACGATGTTCGTGAACGCGGCGCCGATGACGACGGCGACGGCGAGGTCTATGACGTTGCCCCGCATGAGGAACGCCTTGAAGCCGCCGAGGACCCCGGTCTTCGTCGTCACTGCTGAGCCTTTCTTCCTGCCACTGCTTCCACCCGGATGCCCTGGATGCCCCGGATATTCCGGAATGAAGGATTCCATACCGGGCCGGGGCGCGGGACATCAAGGCAGTTCGATACCCAGGTCCCAGCCCCGGTGCACGTCCGCGCACAGGCAGCCGCGCTCCGCGGTCTCCGGCAGGGCCGTGACCGCCGCGAAGAGCACCTCGCGCAGCCGTCCCACGTTCTCCCCGAAGACCCGCATGACCTCGTCGTGCGAGACGCCCTGGCCCGTCTCGGCGCCCGCGTCCAGGTCCGTCACCAGCGCCATCGAGGTGTAGCAGAGCTCCAGCTCGCGGGCGAGGACGGCCTCGGGGTGCCCGGTCATGCCGACGACCGTCCAGCCCTGGGCGGCGTGCCAGCGCGACTCGGCGCGGGTGGAGAAGCGCGGCCCCTCTATGACGACCATCGTGCCGCCGTCCACCACCGGCTCCCAGCCGTGCCCGCGCGCCACCGCGACCGCCACCGCGCGCCCGGTGGGGCAGTAGGGGTCGGCGAAGGAGGTGTGGACCACATTGGGCACGCGGCCGTCGGGCAGCGCCTCGCCGTCGAAGTAGCTCTGCGCGCGGGCCTTCGTCCGGTCCACGAGCTGGTCGGGGACGACCAGCGTGCCCGGCCCGTACTGCGGCTGCAGCCCGCCGACCGCGCACGGGGCGAGGACCTGCCGCACGCCGAGCGAGCGCAGGGCCCACAGGTTGGCCCGGTAGTTGATGCGGTGGGGCGGGAGGTGGTGATCGCGTCCGTGGCGGGGGAGGAAGGCGACCTTCCGCCCGGCGAGCTCGCCGACGAAGAGGGAGTCGCTCGGCGACCCGTACGGCGTCATGACCGTGACCTCGGTCACGTCCTCCAGGAAGGAGTAGAAACCGGACCCGCCGATGACGCCTATATCCGCACGCGCGCTGTGCATGTCGACCATGAGGATCACCCTAACGGCGCGTCAGGGCATGCCACAGAGCCCTTCGCCTCCGGTGGGGGAGGCGAAGGGCTCTGCGGGAAGAACCGTGATCGGTCAGGCCGCCGAGGTGCCGGTGGAGGCCGGGGCCGACGAGGACGCCGTCGAGGAGGCCGAGGACTTCGCGGCCGAGCTCTCCGAGCTCTTGGAAGCGGACGAAGTCGTGCTCGAGGTCGTCGAGGACTTCGCCGGCGAGCTGCTGGACGACGCGCCGCGGCTGTCGTTCCGGTAGAAGCCGGAGCCCTTGAAGACGATGCCGACCGCGGAGAAGACCTTCTTCAGGCGTCCCTGGCAGCTGGGGCACTCGGTCAGGGCGTCATCGGTGAACTTCTGCACCGCCTCGAGGCCCTCGCCGCACTCGGTGCACTGGTACTGGTAAGTCGGCACTTGCTCCTCCTGGCACTCTCACTCGTTGAGTGCTAACGACGATCCATACTGCAGTATTCCTGTCCGTCAGTCCACCGAGACCGGCTCACGGTGACCGACCCCACGTGCCGCGACGACCGACTCCGAGGGCGGGGTCAGCGCCTTCCGCAGGGCCAGCAGGACCAGCAGCGCCACCGCCGTGCCGCCCAGCGGCACCAGGAAACCGGTGCTCGCGCCGTGGCCGTCGATCAGGCGGCCGCCGACGGTCGCACCGGCCGCCTGGCCGAGGCCGACGGCGCCGGTCAGCCAGGTGAACGCCTCGGTGCGGGCGCCGGCCGGGACCAGCTTCTCCACCAGCGTGTAGCCGGTGATCAGCGACGGGGCGATGCACAGGCCGACCAGCATGCCCAGGGCGCCCAGCAGGACCATGTGGTGCGCGGCCCACAGCGGCGTGGTGGCCAGCACCAGCAGCGGATAGGCCAGCAGCAGGCGGCGCTGCGGGCCGGTCTTCCAGGCGATGACGCCGCAGGCGATGCCCGCGATCATGTTTCCGGCCGCGAAGGCGCCGTACATCAGACCGTTCAGGCCCGGCTCGCCCATCTCCTTGGTGAAGGCCGTCATCGACACCTGCATGCCGCCGAAGACGGTGCCGATGCCCAGCATGACGATCGCCAGCACCCGCACGCCCGGCACGGACAGCGCCGAGACGCGCTTGCCGGCCTCCGCGGCACCCGACGCCGCGCGGCTCGCCTGCGGCTGCGTGCGCCGCTGCGAGGCGAACAGCAGACCGCCGGCCAGCGTCAGCACGGCCTCGGCGACCAGACCGGCGGCCGGGTGGACGCCGGTGCACAGCGCCGTGGCCAGCACCGGGCCGATCACGAAGGTGAACTCGTCGGTGACGGACTCGAAGGCCGCCGCCGTCGACATCAGCGGCGAGCCGTCGAGCTTGCTCGCCCAGCGCGCCCGCACCATCGGGCCGATCTGCGGGGTCGACGCACCGGCCGGCACGGCCGCCGCGAGCAGCGCCCACAGGGGCGCGTCCGACAGCGCGAGCACCGTCAGCAAGGAGATCGTCGCCGCGTGGACGACGACGCCGGGGATCAGGACCGCGGCCTGGCCGAAGCGGTCCGCGAGCTTGCCGCTCTGCGGAGCGAACAGGGCCATGGCCACGCCCGCCGTCGCCGAGACGGTGCCGGCGGTGCCGTACGAGCCGGTGGTGTCGTTGACCAGCAGCAGGATGCCGATGGTCAGCATCGCGAACGGCTGCCGGGCCAGGAAGCCCGGCAGCAGGAACGTCCACGCGCCGGGGGTGCGCAGCAGCTGCCCGTATCCGGGCCGTTCGTTGACCGTGGATGCCACGGCCCAGGCCTTTCCGCCGCCTGGTAGCGCGCCACCGGACGGCAAGCCGCCACGGAGCGCGCCGAGAGCTGTCCTCTCGCGCAGGACCGTGGTAGATGCCTTCCGGCCGCCTCGTGCGACCGCGGCCGCCGTGCGGTCGCGCCAGCCCTGCATCAGGCAGAGTTGGTTCGGTGTGTATCTGGGGAAACCTCCCGCTGGGAGCGGGAGTGAATGATTACTTCCTCTTTATCATACGGGTGCCCTTGGATATGCCTATGGCCTTCGTCACAGAGGCCTCCCCGGACGGTCCGCCGGACGGCTCCCGGTGGTTGCCCGCCGTGCCCAGCCAGCCCGCCAGCTTGCCGCCCTCGCCGACCGCCCGCAGCCGCTTCTCGGCCGCGTCGCGCACCGGGTCGGTGGCCACCACGAGCAGCTCGTCGCCGCGGCGCAGCACGGTCGCGGGCTGGGGCACGAAGCTCTTGCCGTCCCGGACGACCAGGGTGACCGCGGCGCCGGGCGGCAGCCGCAGCTCGGAGACCTCCACGCCGTGCATCCGCGAGCCCTCGGGGATGGCGACGGACAGCAGGTGGCCGCGCAGCCGCTCCAGCGGCGCCGACTCGATGCCGAGGTCCTCCGGCTCGTTCTCGCCCAGCCGCAGGTGCCGCGCCAGCCAGGGCAGCGTCGGGCCCTGGACGAGGGTGTAGACGATCACCAGCACGAAGACGATGTTGAAGATCGTGCGGCTGTCCTCCACCCCGGCCACCATCGGGATGGTGGCCAGCACGATGGGCACGGCGCCGCGCAGCCCGGCCCAGGACAGCAGGGCCTTCTCCTGCCAGGGGGTCCGGAAGGGCGCCGTGCTCAGGAAGACGGACACCGGCCGCGCGACCATGGTCAGCACCAGCCCCACGACCAGCGCCGGGACGATGTCGTCGCCCAGCTCGTGCGGCGTGACCAGCAGGCCGAGCAGGACGAACATGCCGATCTGGGCGATCCAGCCGAGCCCCTCGGCGAAGCCGCGGGTGGCCGGCCAGTGCGGCAGCTTGGCGTTGCCGAGGATCAGGGCCGCGAGGTAGACGGCGAGGAAGCCGGAGCCGTGCGCGAGGGCGCCGCCCGCGTAGGCGGCGGTGGCGATGGCCATCACGGCGATGGGATAGAGGCCGGAGGCGGGCAGTGCCACGTGCCGCAGACCGTACGCGCCGAGCATGCCGAACGCGATGCCGACGGCGGCGCCGATCGCCAGCTCCAGGGCGATCTTCCCGAGCAGCAGGTACCAGTGCTCGACGGGGCCGGCCGCCGAGAAGGCGACGACGAGGATGACGACGGGGGCGTCGTTGAAGCCGGACTCGGCCTCCAGGACACCGGTGAGCCGGGACGGCAGGGGGACGTTGCGCAGGACGGAGAAGACGGCCGCGGCGTCCGTCGAGGACACCACCGCGCCGATGATCAGGGCCTGCCGCCAGTCGACGCCCGCGAGGTAGTGCGCGGCCGCGGCGGTCAGCCCGACGCTCACCGCGACGCCGAAGGTGGACAGGACGGCGGCCGCGGGCAGCGCCGGTTTGATTTCGTGCCACTTCGTCCCGAGACCGCCCTCGGCGAGGATGATCACCAGGGCGGCATAGCCGATCACCTGGGTCAGGCCCACGTCGTTGAAGGAGACGCCGATGCCGTCCTGGCCGATGGCGACCCCGATGCCGAGGTAGATGAGCAGGCTCGGCAGCCCGCTGCGCGAAGAGATGCGTACTGCCGCCACGGCGACGAGCAGGACGAGGGAGCAGATCAGCAGGAGTTCGTTGAGGTGGTGGACAGTCAGGGGCCGGTCCCTTCACGAGCGCCTTGCGACGCGTGTCTTGCCACGGACGACGGCCGGAACGTTCCTCCGGCCGAGGGGAACTTCATTTCCTCATCTAATATTTTACGGGTTCTTGACGCCGACCGGCCTCGCGAGGGTGCCGGGTGGGGGCGATCGCACCGCACGGTCCGGCATCCGCGTCCGGGCGCTCAGCGCCCTGCGCCTATGGTTGCTTCCAGCACTCCAGGACCACCCTGCCCCTCTAAGGACAGCGATGCCCGCCAACAAGACCGGCCCTTCCGGCAAGAAAAAGAAGGGGCGACGTGCCCGCCTGCTCGTGATCACCGTCGTGCTGCTGCTCGTCGCGGGCATCGGCTTCGGCGCCTACTGGAGCGTCAGCACGGTGCGCGCCTCCTTCCCGGAGACCAGCGGCACCCTCCAGCTCAAGGGACTGAACGGGCAGGTCAAGGTCGCGCGTGACGACCACGGCATTCCGCAGGTCTACGCGGACAGCGCCGAGGACCTCTTCCGCGCCCAGGGCTTCGTCCAGGCGCAGGACCGGTTCTGGGAGATGGACGTCCGCCGGCACCTGACGGCGGGCCGCCTGTCCGAGATGTTCGGCGACGGCCAGGTCGAGACCGACGCCTTCGTCCGCACCATGGGCTGGCGGAAGGTCGCGCAGGAGGAGTACGACACCAAGCTGTCGGCGACCACCAAGAAGTACCTCCAGGCGTACTCCGACGGCGTCAACGCCTACCTCAAGGACCATCAGGGCAAGTCGCTCTCCGTCGAGTACGCGGCCCTGGAGTTCGAGAACGACTACAAGCCGGAGAAGTGGACGCCGGTCGACTCGGTCGCCTGGCTCAAGGCCATGGCCTGGGACCTCCGCGGCAACCTGCAGAGCGAGATCGACCGCTCGCTCGCCTCGACGCGCCTGAGCCCCCGGCAGATCGAGCAGCTGTACCCGTCGTACCCGTACGACCGGAACAAGCCGATCGTCGAGGGCGGCGCCATCGACCCGGCCACCAAGGAGTTCGACCCGAAGGCCACCCCGACGGAGGGTCAGACGGGACAGACGGGGCAGGCCGGTCAGAACGGCCGGAACGGGCAGCCCGGCGGCACGGGCACGGCGGGCACGCCGGGCGCGAACGGCACTCCCGGCACCCAGAACAACAACGGCAGCCCCGCCACCGGCGGCGGCGCCGGCGCGGCCGGCGGACTGCGCTCCGGCCTGACCGCGCTGTCCGGCACCCTGGACAAGATCCCGGCCCTGCTCGGCCCGTCCGGCAACGGCATCGGCTCCAACTCGTGGGTCGTCTCCGGCCAGTACACGGCCACCGGCAAGCCGCTGCTCGCCAACGACCCGCACCTCGCTCCCCAGATGCCCTCGCTCTGGTACCAGATGGGCCTGCACTGCACCAAGACCGGCCCGTCCTGCCCGTTCGACGTCGCCGGCTACACCTTCGCCGGCATGCCCGGCGTGGTCATCGGCCACAACCAGGACATCGCCTGGGGTATGACCAACCTCGGCGCGGACGTGACCGACCTCTACCTGGAGAAGGTCACCTCCGACAGCTACCTGTACGACAACAAGCAGGTCCCCTTCGCCACCCGCAAGGAGACCATCAAGGTCGCCGGCGGCAACGAGCGCACCATCACCGTGCGCTCCACCCGCAACGGCCCCGTCGTCTCCGACCGCAACAGCGAGCTCGGCAAGGTCGGCCAGGACGCCCCCGTCAAGGACCCGGCGCCCGACCGCGCCGAGGGCTACGCCGTCTCGCTGCGCTGGACCGCGCTCGACGCCGGCCGCACGATGGACGCCCTCATGGACCTCAACCGGGCCACCGACTTCGCGTCCTTCCGCAAGGCAGCGGCCGGCTTCGAGGTCCCCTCGCAGAACCTGATCTACGCCGACACCAAGGGCAACATCGGCTACCAGGCCCCGGGCCGCATCCCCGTCCGCAAGGGCGACGGCCGCATGCCCGCGCCCGGCTGGGACCCCGCCTACCAGTGGACCGGCTTCCTCAAGCCGGGCGAGCTGCCGTGGGAGCTCAACCCCAAGCGCGGCTACATCGTCACCGCGAACCAGGCCGTCACCGACAAGAAGTACCCGAACGCCCTCACCGGCGACTGGGGCTACGGCGCCCGCAGCCGGCGGATCAGCGACCTCATCCAGTCGAAGATCAAGGACGGGGGCAAGATCTCGACGGACGACATGCAGAAGATGCAGATGGACAACCACAGCGAGATCGCCAAGCTGCTGACGCCCTACCTGCTGAAGATCGACATCAAGGCCGAGAACGAGCGCGAGACCAAGTACGTCCGCGAGGCCCAGAAGCTCCTCGAGGGCTGGGACTACAACCAGGAGGCCGACTCGGCCGCCGCCGCGTACTTCAACGCCGTCTGGCGCAACACCCTCAAGCTCGCCTTCGGCAACAAGCTCCCCAAGGAGCTGCGCGTCAAGGGCCAGTGCCTGCGGGTCCGCCCGGCCAACGACGCCGGCCCCCAGGAGGACCTCGACGGCAACACCCGCCTGGTGCGCGAGTGCGGCGAGCGCGAGCCGGACTCGGCGCAGCCCGACGGCGGCGACCGCTGGTTCGAGGTCGTCCGCGGCATCCTCGACAAGCCCGAGGACGACTGGTGGAAGACCGGCGGCCGCGCCGGGGCCGGCAACCGCGACGAGCTGCTCGCCCGCGCCATGAAGGACGCCCGCTGGGAGCTGACCTCCAAGCTCGGCAAGGACGTCGACTCCTGGAGCTGGGGCCGCCTCCACCAGCTCAACCTGAAGAACCAGACCCTCGGCAAGGAGGGCCCCGGCATCGTCCGCTGGATGCTCAACCGCGGCCCGTGGAACCTCGCCGGCGGCGAGGCCACCGTCAACGCGGCGGGCTGGAACGCGGCCGGCGGCTACGACGTCGTCTGGGTCCCGTCCATGCGGATGGTCGTCAACCTCGCCGACCTCGACAAGTCCCGGTGGATCAACCTCACCGGCGCGTCCGGTCACGCGTACAACGCGCACTACTACGACCAGACCGACAAGTGGGCGAAGGGCGAGCTCCTGCCGTGGGCTTTCAGCCCGGACGCGGTGAAGAAGGGCACGGACGCCGAGCTGACCCTCAAGCCGTAAGCCCTGCGGGCGGCGCCTTTCCACGGAGGGGTTCCGCCCGGATGGGCACCGCCGGTCACGCCGGTGGGGGCTGAGCGCCGCTGCGGCGGGCATGCATTGCCGGACGGGCTGGATATTTATCCAGCCCGTCCGGCGTTTGAGGACGAGCGCGCTAGCGCGAAAAGCGCCGCAGGCCGCTCGGGGTGACTACGGCGTCCACCGGACCATCGTGCGGCTCCGCCGGCACCTCGGCGATCACCTCGCTGTCGTACAGCAGGACGACCCGCGACGGAGTCGCCCCGGCGCGCTCGAGCCGGGCGAGCACCCGGTCGTAAGACCCCCCGCCGCGCCCGAGCCGCATCCCCCGCGCGTCCACCGCGAGCCCGGGCAGCAGCACCGCGTCCGCGGACGTCACGGCCTCCGGCCCGAGCCGGGGCCCGTCCGGCTCCAGGAGCCCCCGCCCGGCCCGTACGAGACGGTCCGGGCCCTCGTAGACGGCCCAGTCGAGATCGTTGTCCTC
Source organism: Streptomyces sp. URMC 124 (assembly GCF_051386455.1). Lineage (NCBI taxonomy): Bacteria > Bacillati > Actinomycetota > Actinomycetes > Kitasatosporales > Streptomycetaceae > Streptomyces > Streptomyces sp. URMC 124. The sequence goes on along the minus strand of NZ_JBPQTS010000018.1, from coordinate 50,797 downwards.
CAGGAGGACCGGGAGCAGCACCCGTACCCCCTGTCGGCGGAGCGCCTCCAGGAGCGCGCGCGTACCCGGTTCGCGCCCCACAGAGACGTAGGCGGCGACCGTCGCGGCCTGTGCGAGCTCGGGGAGCTCCCGTGCGCGGCGGGCCAGGGCGTCCCCCGCCCTAGCCACGTCATCCGAGGTCAACCCGGATCTCACCGCCAGGAGACCGCGCCGCAACCCTGCCTTACTACCGTCGTATGTGATCACTGTGCGTACAAACTCCTTGCCTGGGGGCATACTCGGTGGAGCCTCGTCCTCCGCACAATCTCAACGGATAGTGTTCGGCCCATGACTCACTCGCGTCCTCGGATCAGCAAGGCTGTCATCCCGGCAGCCGGTCTCGGCACCCGATTTCTGCCTGCCACCAAGGCCACGCCCAAGGAAATGCTGCCTGTCGTGGACAAGCCGGCGATCCAGTACGTGGTGGAGGAGGCCGTCCTCGCCGGCCTCTCGGACGTCCTCATGATCACAGGGCGTAACAAGCGCCCGCTCGAGGACCACTTCGACCGGAACTACGAGCTGGAGGAGGCGCTTCGCCGCAAGGGCGACGACTCGCGCCTGGCGCGGGTGCAGGAGTCCAGCGACCTGGCGACGATGCACTACGTCCGCCAGGGCGACCCGCGCGGCCTCGGCCACGCCGTCCTGTGCGCCGCCCCGCACGTCGGCAACGAGCCCTTCGCCGTCCTCCTGGGCGACGACCTCATCGACGTCCGGGACCCGCTGCTGTCCCACATGGTCGCGATCCAGCGCAAGCACGGCGGCAGCGTGATCGCCCTCATGGAGGTCGATCCCGCCCAGGTCGGGATGTACGGCTGCGCGGCCGTGAAGCCCACCGACACCGACGGCGTGGTGCAGGTCACGGGCCTGGTCGAGAAGCCGGACCCGTCCGAGGCCCCCAGCAACTACGCGGTGATCGGCCGCTACGTCCTCGACCCGGCCGTCTTCGACGTGCTGCGCGAGACCCCGCCCGGCCGCGGCGGCGAGATCCAGCTGACCGACGCCCTGCAGGCGCTGGCGGCCGAGCCGGGCCTCGGCGGGCCCGTGCACGGCGTGATCTTCAAGGGCCGCCGCTACGACACGGGCGACCGCGGTGACTACCTGCGCGCCATTGTCAGACTGGCCTGCGAGCGTGAGGATCTAGGACCGGACTTCCGCGCCTGGCTCCGCCGTTACGTCACCGAGGAGATGTAGCACCTTGAGCAGTACCGCCGCCGACACGGCCACCGACCCCGTCCCCGCCGCGACGGACGACCCGGACCGCCTGTGGACGGTGGAGGAGCACCTCGCCGACGTCCTGGGGAAGATCCGCCCCCTGGAGCCGATCGAGCTGCAGCTGCCGGACGCCCAGGGCTGCGTCCTGGTCGAGGACGTCACCGTCCCGGCCGCCCTCCCGCCCTTCGACAACAGCTCCATGGACGGCTACGCGGTCCGTACGGCCGACGTCGAGGGCGCCACGGAGGAGTTCCCGGCGGTCCTCACCGTCGTCGGCGACATCGCGGCGGGCAGCGGCGGGGCGGCCGTCACGGTGGGGCCCGGCGAGGCCGCCCGGATCATGACCGGCGCCCCGCTGCCGGCCGGGGCCGAGGCCGTCGTCCCCGTGGAGTGGACGGACGGGGGCGCCGGCGGCGGCCGCGCCGTCGCCATGGACGCCCACAGCAAGGTCCCCGAGCGCTCCGGCGGGGAGGTCCGCGTCCACCGGCCCGTCGCCGCCCGCGCCCACGTCCGCGCCCGCGGCAGCGACGCCCTCACGGGCGAGCTGGCCCTCGCCGCGGGCACCGTCCTCGGCCCGGCGCAGATCGGCCTGCTGGCGGCCATCGGGCGGGCCACCGTCCTGGTGCGGCCGCGGCCCCGCGTGGTCGTGATGTCCACCGGCAGCGAGCTCGTCCAGCCCGGCGAGGAGCTCGCCCCCGGCCGCATCCACGACTCCAACAGCTTCGTGCTGTCCGCCTGCGCGCGCGACGCCGGGGCCATCGCCTACCGCGTCGGCGCCGTCGACGACGACGCCGAGGTCCTGCGCGCCACCCTGGAGGACCAGCTCATCCGCGCCGACGCGGTCGTCACCAGCGGCGGCGTCAGCGTCGGCGCGTACGACGTGGTCAAGGAGACCCTCTCCGGCCTCGCGGGCGAGGAGGGCAGCGTCTCCTTCCGCCGGCTGGCGATGCAGCCCGGCAAGCCGCAGGGCTTCGGCCGTATCGGCCCGGACCGGGTGCCGCTCTTCGCCCTCCCGGGCAACCCCGTCAGCTGCTACGTGTCCTTCGAACTCTTCGTCCGCCCGGCCCTGCGGGCGCTGATGGGGCTCGAACCCGTCGACCGCACCACCGTGCGCGCCGTGTGCACCGACGCCGTCGCCTCCTCGCCGCAGGGCCGCCGCCAGTTCCTGCGGGCCCGCTACGAGCCGGGTACGGGCACGGTCTCGCTCGTCGGCGGCGCCGGCTCGCACCTGGTGAAGGCCCTCGCCCAGGCCGACGCCCTCGTCGTCGTCCCCGAGGAGACCACCTCCGTCGCCGCCGGCACCGAGGTCGACGTGGTGCTCCTCGGCTGACGGCCGGCCGGCTCCTCGGCCGGTGGTCCGCGGTGCGCTGCCGGTACGGTGTCTGCCCAACAGGACCCGGACCAGGAGAACCATGAGCAGCGCCCAGGACCCGCCCGAGCCCTCCCGCCTCACCCACATCGACAGTGCGGGCGCGGCCCGCATGGTCGACGTCTCGGCCAAGGAGGTCACCGCCCGCACGGCCCGCGCCAGCGGGCGGGTCCTCGTCGCGCCGCGCGTGGTGGAGCTGCTGCGCGGGGAGGGCGTCCCCAAGGGCGACGCCCTCGCCACCGCCCGCATCGCCGGCATCATGGGCGCCAAGCGCACCCCCGACCTGATCCCGCTGTGCCACCCGCTGGCCGTCTCCGGGGTGAAGGTCGACCTGTCCGTCGCCGACGACGCCGTGGAGATCACGGCCACGGTGAGGACGACCGACCGCACCGGCGTGGAGATGGAGGCCATGACGGCCGTCGCCGTCGCCGCCCTGACCGTCGTGGACATGGTCAAGGCCGTGGACAAGGGCGCGACCATCACGGACATCAGGGTGGAGGAGAAGACGGGCGGGAAGTCGGGCCGTTACGTGAGGGAGTCCTCATGACCGCGCCCCACGGCTACCGCGCCCTCGTCGTCACCGCCTCCAACCGGGCCGCCGCGGGCGTCTACCCCGACAAGGGCGGGCCGCTCCTGGCCGCCGGGCTGGAAGATCTCGGGTTCGCCGTGGACGGGCCCGTCGTCGTCCCCGACGGGCCGCCGGTGGAGGCGGCCCTGCGCGACGGCGTCGCCGCCGCCTACGACGTGATCGTCACCACCGGCGGCACCGGCCTGTCGCCCACCGACCGCACGCCCGAGGCGACCCGCCCCCTCCTCGACCGGGAGGTCCCCGGCATCGCCGAGGCGATCCGTGCCGAGGGGCTGGCCGCGGTGCCGACCGCCGCCCTGTCCCGGGGGCTGGCCGGCCTGGCCGGGCGGACGCTGATCGTGAACCTGCCCGGGTCGACGGGCGGCGTCCGCGACGGCCTCGCCGTGCTGGGCCGGGTGCTGGTCCACGCCGTGGAGCAGGTGCGCGGGGGCGACCACCCGAGACCGGGGGGCCCGCACTGAGCGCCGGCCGGCCCGCCGCGCTCGCCGACGGCGACGTCGTCCTGCGCGCCATCCGGATGCGCGACCAGCAGGCCTGGCGGGAGGTCAACCGGCGCAACCGCGACTGGCTGCGCCCCTGGGAGGCCACGATCCCGCCGCCCCCGCCGGGCGGGCCGGTCGCGCACCGCCCCACGTACCGGCAGATGGTGCGCCACCTGCGGGCCGAGGCGCACGCGGGGCGGATGCTGCCGTTCGTCATCGACTACCGGGGCAGGCTGGCCGGCCAGCTGACCGTGGCCGGGATCACCTGGGGCTCGATGTGCTCGGCCCACATCGGCTACTGGGTGGACGCGGCCGTCGCGGGCCGCGGCGTGATGCCGACCGCGGTCGCGCTCGCGGTCGACCACTGCTTCCGCTCGGTCGGCCTGCACCGCGTGGAGGTGTGCATCCGGCCGGAGAACCTGCCCAGCCGCCGGGTGGTGGAGAAGCTGGGCTTCCGGGAGGAGGGGCTGCGGCCGCGCTACCTCCACATCGACGGCGCCTGGCGCGATCACCTCGTCTACGCGCTGACGGCCGAGGAGGTCCCCGAGGGGCTGCTGCAGCGGTGGCACCGCTCCCGGCCGGGGAACCCCGCGGAAATAGAATAGATATTCGAAAGTGACCGTCAATCGACGGTATTCGAGTGGACTCGGTCTCAACAATCACAAAAAAAGTTCGAGATATCAGCCGGATCGTGCGACACACCGGGCCAATTGGCGGAATCCCCTGCGCGTACCCCTCTACGGTGTGAAGTGTGAGCAGCAGCGGCCTCATCTACGCAGTCATCGTCGGGGCCTGGGCCGCCTACTTGGTGCCGATGTGGCTCCGTAGGCAGGACGAGCTCAATGAAGCCCGTCCGACGGAACGCTTCAGCACCGCCATCCGGCTCCTGTCGGGCCGGGCGGGGATGGAGCGCCGTTACGCCAAGGACCTGGAAGTGCGCGCCGCCGACGACGCGCCGGTCTCAAGCGAGCCCGGGGAACCGGCGGCCCGTGCGCCCGAGCCGGAAGCGCCGACCGAAATGGTCGACGTCCGGCCCTTCGGCATGCCCGGGGGAGGGGGCGGGGCCCCGGCGGAAGCGCCGGGCTCCGCGGGCCCGCCCGGCGGCCTCCCGGGCCCGGCGGCGTCCCCGGGCGCCCAGGGAGCCGCGGGGGAGCGCGCCTCGGCGTCCGCGACCCCGACGGCCGCCGCCGCACGCGCCCGGCGCTCGAAAGTCCTCGCGCGCCGTCGCCGCACCACGGTCGTCCTCTTCCTGACCTTCACCGTCGGCGCGGTCTTCGCCGGCGTCGGCGGGCTGGCGTTCCTGTGGGTCCCGGCCGTCCCGGCGGTCCTCCTCAGCGCGTACATCGTCTACCTGAGGCTCCAGGAGCGGCGCCGCTTCGCCTTCACCATGGACCAGCGCCGTGCCGAACTGGCCGCCCAGCGCCTGCGCGAGGGCCGCCTCCGCCCTCACCGGGCGGCGGACCCCCACGACGCCGCCGACCCCGTTGACACCGTCGCCCGCCCCTCGCCCGCCGCCGAGCGGGCGCCCGAGCCCTCGCCCGCCGCGGGCCGCCGCGCCCTCGTGGAGCAGACCGACCACGCCGAGTGGGTCGACCAGCAGCGCGACCGCGGCGCGGCCGAGGGCTGGGACCCGGTCCCCGTCCCCCTGCCCACCTACGTCACCGCGCCGGTCGCCCCGCGCGCCGGCGACAGCGTCGACCTGGGCGCCCCCGACACCTGGAGCTCCGCCCGCTCCAGCACCGCCGACCCGGCGGCGGACCGGGCGCGGGCCGCAGCCGAGGAGCGCCGCGGCTCCCGCCCGCGCCGCCGCCCCCGGGAATCGGGCCGCACCCCCCTCTTCGACCAGTACGCCGACGACGACCGCCCCCGCGCCGCCAACGAGTGACCCGCGCCACTCGCGGGGCCCCCGCCGCTGACCAGCGGCGAGCGGATTTCCGAGCACCCGGATGGGGGTGCTAGAGTTTCACTCGTTGCAAGGGCCTGTGGCGCAGTCCGGTAGCGCACCTCGTTCGCATCGAGGGGGTCAGGGGTTCGAATCCCCTCAGGTCCACAACAACACATCAAAGCCCCCGTCGGATAAGTCCGGCGGGGGCTTTGACGTGGGGTCGGCACTTTCGTGAGCGCTCAGAGTTTCCGGGCCACCTTCCGCGCGACCTTCACCACGTCGCCCGCCGGCTTCGTGCGCGGGGACGGGCGGTGGCGGAGCCAGTCGTCCTCCAGGGCGTACCAGTCGATCGGCTTCGGCCTGCGGCGGGTCGAAAGGGAGGCGTCCAACTCCTTGAAGTACGTCTTCCAGCGCTTGCGGTAGAGGCCGCCCACCAGGCCCGACCACTCGCGGTTGGCGTAGTCGTGGAGCTTGCCGGCGTCGGCCGAGGCGCGCGGGCCCCACGTCGTCAGCAGGGTGAGGGCGTCGTGTTCCAGGCGGTCGCGTTCGGCCGCCGAGGAGCCCCAGGCGCGGGCCGCCGACGTCCAGCGGCTGAGCAGGTGGTGCTCGTCGGTGGCGACGGTTTCTTCCAGGAGGGTCATCCAGTCGAGCCATTGGTCCGTCAGCTCGCGGAAGCGGGCCCGGTCGCCCGCTTCGAAGGCGTCCTTGATGCGGGGCAGGAGGGTGCGGCTGCGGTTGGCGATGGACTGGCGGGTGACGTCCAGGAGGTCGTAGCGGTAGGCGGAGCTGCGGCGCAGGTGCGGGGCCACGGCCAGGAGTTCGGGGAGGGCCTTGTCGAAGGCGTCCGGGTCGTAGCGCAGTTGCCGGGGCGACCAGGCGGCGGCGTGGGTGACGGCCAGGTCGGGGCGGGCGCCGAAGAGGCCGTCGGCGGCCTCGCTCCAGCCGTCGGCGCGGGTCGTGCCGTAGGCGGTGCGGCGCAGGACGTCCCAGGCGCGCACGGCGTGCGGGTCGGCGGCGCCGTAGCGGTAGCGGGGCCACCGCGCGAACCAGTCCTCCAGGTCGACCCGGCCCTCCGTCCAGGCCAGGTCGCTGAAGAGGGCGAGGGCCGCGGGGTTGTTGTCGGCGGCCTCCGGCATCAGGGCGATGCCCTTGAGGGCGCTGCCCCGTTTGGTGCGCCAGTCCTCGAAGAGGGCCGCCCAGTCGCGGGTGTTGGCGCCCATGGCGGTGTGCCCGCCGAAGTTCCAGATGGAGCCGAAGGCGTACGGGGTGCCGCCCCAGTCGTCCTCGCGGTCGGTGACCTTGGGGTAGTGGTCGGAGACGCCGTCCAGGATGAGCATGCGCTTGCGGTCGACGGCGTCGACGATCTCGCGCCGCGGGTTCTCCTGCCAGCCGAGGATGGCCCACGTGGCGCGCGGGTGGGCGGCGCGCAGCGCCTTCTCCACGGCGCGGGCGGCGTCGGCGACGGGCACGTCGCCGGGCTTCCCGCCCTCGTGCAGCAGGTCCATCTTGTACAGGGACGTCGGGCCGTAGAGCTCCTTCTGTACCCGGTAGAAGGTCGCCGCGACGCGGCGGAAGTGCGCGGTGCGCGGGTCGAGCCAGTCGGGCCGGCGGAAGCCGCCCCAGGTGCCCTGAGGCACGGTGCGGGCGCCGGGGTTGCGCTTGGCGAAGCCGGGCGGCACGGTGCCGTAGTAGCCGGGGAACACCGGCGTCATGCCCAGCTCCCGCAGCCGGGCCACGATCTTCCTGGCGAGGGCCGTGCGGCGCTCAAGGAGCCCGGCGGACAGCGGGCCGCCGTAGGAGTCCATGTTCTGCAGCAGCCACCACGGCTGGTGGGCGGGGCCCGGCAGCCAGGCGCGCAGCTCGGCGTCGCCGTAGCCGTGCTCGCGGAACGTGCGGTGGTAGACCGCGTCGGCGCCCGCGTAGACGAGGACCTCGTTGAAGCCGTGCAGCGCCAGCACATCGATTTCGCGCTGCCAGTAGTCCCACCCGTTGTAGGGCCCGGTGTAGCCGTCGTTCGTGTCGTTGAGCACGAAGCGGTGCGGGACGTTCGCCGCCCGGACGAGGGGGGTACGGACGCCGGGGAGGCGGTCGGGGAGGGCGGCGGTCTGCGCCCCGTTCCAGGAGAAGTGGGCGTGGGCGACGTGTCTGAGGTACCAGTGGAAGCCGGTGAGCTGCACCGCGGGCGTCGTGCCCGACACGACGATCGCGCCCGCCCGCCCGGACACCCGGAAGGCGTCCGCCCCGCCCTTGCGCGGCACCGTGCGGAAGGTGACCTGCCGGTGGTGGCGGGGCAGCAGCCGGGCAAGGGCGGCCGCGGCGGCTCCGGCGGCGCCCGTGGGGCCTGCGGCCCCGGCGTCCTCCCCGGCTGCGGGGACCCCCTCCGACGCGCTCCCGTCCCCGGCGGACGTCACGTCCTCGAAGTCGGCGTCGGACTCCGTGCCGGCGCCCTCCGCACCCTCTGCCGTGCCCTCGGTGCCGTCCGCGCCTCCCGGCCCCCCGGGGACGGCCGCGGCGGCCACGCCGGGCACCGCGCCGACGGCGGCCGCTCCTGCGAGGGCACCGAGGAGCCTGCGACGGGCAATATGCATGAGTGACCTCCACCGTGACGAGCGTGACGCTGCAGGGGCTGCAGCGACTGGACCGGACCACTGAGGCGCGGTGATCCTACGAGCCGATGACCGCCACGCGGCAAGGACGCGGTCGGTAATCCAGCCACGCCGGTTACATTTGGCACGAATGGCCCCATCGGAACGACCTGACCTGATAGGCACACCCGCCGCCGGACCCGGTCCGGGGGCCCCGCGGCCGTCACCTGCCGGCCCGACCCGCCGCCGAGGAGCCGGAACGCATGGGACTGCGCACGAAGATCGGTGTGGCCATCACCGCCACCGCAGCCCTGGTCGCCGTCATCATGGGGCTCGTCGTGCACCACCGCACCGCCCGCAACCAGCTGGAGACCGCGCGCGAGGCCATCGAGGGCCGGCTCGTCACGGCCGTGGAGGACCACGCCGCGGGCGTCCACCGGCCGCGCACGCTCGTCAACCCCGAGCACATACCCGGGCCGCTGCGGAAGGGCATCGACGAGCGCGGCCGCGCCGTCCACCTGGACGACAGCGGCCGCGTACCCATGCTGTGGGCGGGCAGCCGCGCCGGCCGCGACACGATCGTCGTCAAGCACCCCTACGCCCGGCAGGCCCAGAACCTGCGCACGCTCGACGAGGCCCTGTGGTGGGCCGGCGGCCTCGGCACCGCCTTCGCGGGCATCGTCGGCGTGGGCCTCGCGACCGTCGCCGGCCGCCGCCTCAACGCCTCCGCCCGGACGGCCGAGCGCATCGCCGACGGCGACTTCAGCGCCCGCCTCAAGCCGCGCGGCGGGCAGGACGAGATCGCCCGCCTGATCGTCGCCGTCAACACCATGGCCGACGCGCTGGAGGCGCGCCTTCAGGCCGAGCGCGAGGTCACCTCCAACATCGCCCACGAACTGCGCACCCCCGTCGCGGGCCTGGTCGCCGCGGCCGCGGTGCTGCCGCCCGGCCGGCCCGCCGAGATGGTGCGGGAGCGGGCGGAGCGGGTCCGGGCGCTGATGGAGGACGTGCTGGAGGTCGCCCGCCTGGACGGCTCCGCCGAGCGCGCCGACACCGAGCTGCGGGCGCTGGGGGAGCTGACGCGGCGCGCGGTCCGCTCGGCCGTGGCGGACGGCAAGGAGACGGCGGAGGTGCGGGTCGTGCGCGACTGCCTGGTCGAGACGGACGCCCGCCGCGTCGAGCGGATCCTGGCCAACCTCGTCACCAACGCCTTCCGGCACGGCGGGGCGCCGGTGCGCGTGGAGGTCGACGGCGGCACCGTCCACGTCCGCGACAGCGGCCCCGGCTTCCCGCCCGACCTGCTGGTCTGTGGCCCGCAGCGCTTTCGCACGGGCTCGGGCTCCGGCCTCGGCCTCGGGCTGACGATCGCGGCGGGGCAGGCGCGGGTGCTGGGCGCGGGCCTGGCCTTCGCCAACCCGGGCGAGGGGGGAGCGCAGGCGACGCTGGACCTGACGGCGTCGGTGCGGGACGGCTCCGCGGAGGGGTCCGGTGACGGCGCCGGGGCTCGCCCCGCCGGCGAAGCCCGTCCCGCCGGGGACCCTTCCTGAGGTGCGGGCGGGGCCGACTGCCCCAACAGTGGAAGCCATGAAGGAAGACAACGTCCTCTTCTTGCCCGTCGCCTCCGCCGAGAAGGGCCACAAGGCGCTGGACGGCCTCCGCGAAGGGCACACCGCCCGCCGGTTCGTCCTCCGCGAGGGCGTGGTGATCGCCCGCGCGGACGACGGCACCCTCGACTTCCCCGATGCCGTCGACAACTCCGGCACGGCCCGCGCCTTCGCCGTCGGCGGCCTGATCGGCGGTCTGCTGGGCATCCTCGGCGGCCCGCTCGGCGTCATGATCGGCTTCGGTGCGGGCGGGCTGATCGGGGGCGTGCGCGACGCGCGCGAGGCGACGGGTGCGAACGCGGCCCTGGAGATGCTCGCGGCGGAGGTCCCGCCGGGCAGTACGGTCCTGGTCGCCGAGATCGCCGAGGACGGGCCGGAGGAGGCCGATGCGATCCTCGCCCCCTACGGGGAGGCGACGCGCTACCGGACGGAGGACATCCGCCACGAGGTGGAGGCGGCGATCGCGGAGAAGTGAGGCGCGGGCCGGGCCGTGGGGGCCGTGGTCAGCGGGCCGCCGGCACCAGCGGCTTCGTGAAGCAGCGGCTGCTCGCGTAGCCCCGGTACAGGCCGAACTTCTCCGCCTCCGGCACCGCCGCGTACCCGCTCGACACGTACAGGGATATCGCCTCGGGCTGCTTGTCGCCGGTCTCCAGGACCATGCGTATGCGGCCCGCCTCCCGTGCGCTGTCCTCCAGCGCCGCGAGGATCCGCCGCGCGAGGCCGCGCCCGCGCGCCTCCGGCACCACGTACATCCGCTTCAGCTCGGCGTCGCCGTCCGCGTACCCCTCGTCGTTCGCCTCGTGGCCGCGCCAGCCGCCGGTGGCCACCGGCGTGCCGTCCGGCTCGTAGGCGATGAGATATAGGCCACGCGGCGGTGCGAACTGCGCCGGCTCCAGCGGGGTGAGATCACCGTCTCCGTACCGCTGCGCGTACTCCAGTTGCACCCGGTCCTGGAGCTTCACGGCGTCGGGGTGGTCGTACGCGACCGGCAAGATCTGCATTCAAGGCATCGTACGGAAGTCGGTATCGTGCCGGAATGCTGACCGTTACGAGCGTAAATGTGAATGGGCTGCGCGCGGCCGCCAAGAAGGGCTTCGTGGAGTGGCTGGCGCAGACCGGGGCGGACGTGGTCTGCCTGCAGGAGGTCCGCGCGGAGCCGCACCAGCTGCCCGACGAGGTCCGTGAGCCCGAGGGCTGGCACACGGTCCACGCGCCGGCGGCGGCCAAGGGCCGGGCCGGCGTCTCGATCTACTCGCGGCGGGAGCCGGACGCGGTGCGCACCGGCTTCGGCTCGGCCGAGTTCGACGGCAGCGGCCGCTACGTGGAGGCGGACTTCCCGGGCGTGACGGTCGCGAGCCTCTACCTGCCCTCGGGTGAGGTCGGCACGGAGCGGCAGGACGAGAAGGAACGCTTCATGGCGGAGTTCCTGCCGTACCTGGTGGGCCTGAAGGCCCGCGCGGCGGCGGACGGCCGCGAGGTCCTGGTCTGCGGCGACTGGAACATCGCCCACACCGAGGCCGACCTGAAGAACTGGAAGGCCAACCGCAAGAGCGCGGGCTTCCTGCCCGAGGAGCGGGCCTGGCTGACCAAGGTCTTCGAGGAGTACACGGACGTGGTCCGCGCCCTCCACCCGGACGTCGACGGCCCGTACTCGTGGTGGTCCTACCGCGGCCGCGCCTTCGACAACGACTCGGGCTGGCGCATCGACTACCTCGTCGCGACGCCGGGGCTGGCGGAGCGGGCGCTGAAGGCGACCGTGGAGCGGGCGGCCTCGCACGACCTGCGCTGGTCGGACCACGCGCCGGTGACCGGCGTCTTCGGCTGAGCAGCCCGCCCGGGCCGGCCCGCACTGCTTTCGGCGCAATCACGCCGTTTGCGTGAGCAGACCTTGGCTTCCCGCCCTCCGGGGCGGGCCGGGCTGCTTCAATTCTCTTCTGCACGAGCACCGTTGGTCCGACCGGCCGGCGTGCGGGTGTGGTCGCGGCATGGCGCGCCCGTACGTCCTCGCCGCCGTCAGCCGGGTCTGGCGGGTCCCGGTTCGCCGGCGGCGCCGTGCGCACCGAGCCAGTTATCGAGCTCGGTGCGCACGCGCCGGTCCACGGCCATCGCGAGCTCGGCGTCCACCACCGTCCTTGCCAGCGCGCGCAGCCGGCCCAGGGTCTCGGCGGCGGCCCCGTCCTCGCCCGGCGGCAGGCCGGTCAGCACGTGGTCGCGCAGGAGGCCGGTGAAGGTCGCGGCCAGGGCGTCCGCGTGGGCCCGCACCTCGCGGCCCGCGGCGAGCACCGCGGCCAGCGGGATGCCGTGCCGCACCAGGTCGGTCGAGGCGTCCAGGAGCCGCCGGCTGACGTGGACGATCTCCTCGCCGTCGACGCCCAGGTAGCCGAGGTCGAGCGAGGTGGCCAGGTTCTCCGGGGTGACCTCGCCGGCGAAGCGGTCGGCCAGCTCCTCCGGGGTGAGGCGGACGGCCGCCTCCTCCGTCCACGGGACGGTGACGGCGGCTCCCGCCATCCCCAGCAGTTCTCCCACGTCCCGCCCGCACTCGAAGGCGCTCAGCAGCTCGGCTATCCCGCCGAGGGTGTGGCCGCGCTCCAGGAGCGCGCCGATCGTACGCAGCCGGGCCAGGTGCTGGTGGCCGTACCAGGCGATGCGGCCCTCGCGGCGCGGCGGCGGGAGCAGCTTGCGCTCGCGGTAGAAGCGCAGGGTGCGCACGGTGATGCCGGCCGCCTCGGCCAGCTCGGCCGTGCGGTACTGCCGTGCGGCGGCTTCGGGCGGCTGTGTGGTGGGGGGCTCGTGCCGGCCCCGTTCGTCGCCCATCGCGCCCCCTCGTCCGTGGCCACCGCGAAGCGTAAGCGTACGTGCGACCGCCGGTAACTTCCTTTCCCTGTACCCCTATCGCTTCGTGAGGCACTGCCCTACGCTCCCCATCGTGCCAGTGATTGCTGGCACAGTTGTGTCGAATCCGGGAGGCGGCGGCATGGCCGAGCACGAGCGTCAGCACGTACGGGTGGCGGTGATCGGGTCCGGCTTCGGCGGACTGGGGGCGGCCGTCCGGCTGCGGCGCGAGGGGATCACCGACTTCGTGGTCCTGGAGCGGGCGGATTCCGTCGGCGGCACCTGGCGGGACAACACCTATCCCGGATGCGCCTGCGACGTGCCGTCGCACCTCTACTCCTTCTCCTTCGCCCCCAACCCCGACTGGCCGCGCAGCTTCTCCGGGCAGCCCCACATCCGCGCCTACCTGGAGCGTGTCACCGACACCTTCGGGCTGCGGCCGCACCTGCGCTTCAACTCCGAGGTGCGGCAGCTGCGCTGGGACGAGGAGCAGCTGCACTGGGAGGTCGCCACGGCGGGCGGCGACTACACCGCCGACGTCGTGGTCTCCGCCGCCGGCCCGCTCGCCGACCCGCGCGTGCCGCAGGTGCCCGGCCTGGACTCCTTCCCCGGCCGGGTCTTCCACTCCGCCCGCTGGGACCACGACTACGACCTGCGCGGCAAGCGCGTCGCGGTGATCGGCACCGGCGCCTCCGCGATCCAGATCGTGCCGGGCATCCAGCCGCAGGTGGGCCGCCTGACCCTCTTCCAGCGCACCCCGCCGTGGGTGCTGCCCCGCTTCGACCGCTCCGTCTCCGCCGCCGAGCGCTGGCTGCACACCCGGCTGCCCGCGACGGCGGCGCTGCGCCGCGGCGTCCTGTGGGGCCTGCGGGAGCTGCAGGTCAGCAACTTCACCCGGCACCCGGAGCGGATGCGCGCGGTCGAGAAGCTGGCTCTGTCCCACATGCGCAAGTCCGTCAAGGACCCGGGCATGCGGGCCCGTCTGACCCCCCACTACCGCCTGGGCTGCAAGCGCATCCTGCTCTCCAGCGACTACTACCCGGCGCTCGCCCGTCCCAACGTGGACCTGGTGGCCTCGGAGCTGGCCGAGGTGCGGGGCTCGACGCTGGTCGCCGCCGACGGCACGGAGGCCGAGGCCGACGCCGTCGTCTTCGGCACGGGCTTCAACGTCACGGACCTGCCGATCGCCCACCGCGTCACCGGCACCGGCGGCCGGACGCTCGCCGAGGCGTGGAAGGGCGGCATGGCGGCCCTGCGCGGCGCCAGCGCCGCGGGCTTCCCCAACTTCCTGACGATCATCGGGCCCAACACCGCGCTGGGGAACAGCTCGATGATCCTCATCATCGAGTCCCAGCTGAACTACCTGGCCGACTTCATGCGGCAGCTGGACACCCTGGGCGGCAAGGCGGCGCTCGACGCCCGCCCCTCCGCGGTGAACGCCTGGAACCGGCACGTCCAGCGCCGCATGGAGCGCACGGTCTGGAACACGGGCTGCCGCAGCTGGTACCTGGACGCGAACGGCCGCAACACCACGGTGTGGCCCGGCACCACCGCGGAGTTCCGCAGGGCCACCCGCGAGGTGAACCTCGCCGAGTACCAGGTGCTGCGGCCGCCGCGCGCCCCGCGCAGGGCCGCGCCCGCGGCCGCCGCGGAGGCCGCCCGATGAGCCGCGTGAGCCTGGAGGGGCAGGTCGCCGTCGTCACCGGGGCCGCCCGCGGCGTGGGCGAGCAGCTGGCCCGCAAGCTGTCCGCGCGCGGCGCGTGCGTCGCCCTGGTGGGCCTGGAGCCGGACGGGCTGCGGCGCGTCGCGGCCTCCCTGCACGAGGACGCCGCCCACTGGCACGCCGACGTCACCGACCACGAGGCCATGGAGCAGGTGGCCCGCGAGGTCAAGGCCCGCTTCGGCAAGGTCGACATCGTCGTCGCCAACGCCGGCGTCGCCGCGGGCGGCCCCTTCGCCGGCTCCGACCCCGCGACCTGGCGCCGCGTCGTCGACGTCAACCTCGTGGGCAGCGCCGTCACCGGCCGCGCCTTCCTGCCCGTGCTGGCGGAGAGCCGCGGCTACCTGCTGCAGGTGGCCTCCCTCGCGGCGATGACCCCGGCGCCGCTGATGAGCGCCTACTGCGCGTCGAAGGCGGGCGTCGAGGCGTACGCGCACTGCCTGCGCGCCGAGGTCGCCCACAAGGGCGTACGGGTCGGCGTCGCCTATCTGAGCTGGACCGACACGGACATGGTGCGCGGCGCCGACGCGTACGAGGTGATGCGCGAGATGCGGCAGCGCCTGCCGTGGCCCGCGAACCGCACCTACCCGCTCGGCCCGGCCGCCGACCGCCTGGTCGACGGCATCGAGCGGCGCTCGGCGCACGTCTACGGGCAGGGGTGGCTGCGGCTGCTGCAGGGCGCCCGCGGCTGGCTGCCCGGGGTGCTCGCGCTCGGGGCGCAGCGCGAGATGCGGCGGTTCGAGCCGCGGATCGGCGCGATGCGCGAGGGGCTGGTGGGTGCCGGAGGGGCGGCGGACGAGAAGGAGCGCGCGGGGACGTAGGGCCGCAGCGGGGCGTAGCACTGCGTAGTCATACGATATGCGGACTAAGATGGTGCATGTCAGGCTGTTTCAGGGTAAAACGCCCCGAATTCCCCTCAATGAGGAGTGAGTGCAGCCATGGGCATCAAGGACGAGATGCAGGGCAAGGCCCAGCAGGCCAAGCAGAAGATGGAGCAGGCCAAGGAGCAGGCGCAGCAGAAGGGCCAGGACGCGCAGGACCGGCTCAAGCAGCGCCGCGAGGAGGAGGGCCGTCAGCAGTCCTTCGACGATCTGCGCGACGAGCTGGACGACCGCACCTGAGGGAGCTGGACCTCATGGCCAAGGGAGACAAGGCCAAGAGCAAGGCCGAGCAGCAGAAGGAACTGGCCGACCGCGCCGGCGGGACGGGCAGGTCCGGCAAGAAGGCTCAGGAGAACGCGAGCGAGAAGGCCCGCCAGGAAATGATCCGCAAGGAGCAGGAGGAGTGGGACCGTCGCGACACGTTCGACGAGAACTTCGAGATCTGACGGCGGGTTCAGCAGGTGGATCCGCGTAAGGGGCGCCCCTCCTGGAGGGGCGCCCCTTACATCGTCAGCTCCGCGGCGGCAGCTTCGGCCGTCGCAGGTCCGGCACCTTCGAGTAGTCCGGCGGCTGCGCCGCGCCGTGCCGCTCCAGCAGGTCGAGCGCGATCTGCACCGCGTCGTCCAGCTGCCGGTGGCGGCCCTCGGCCCAGTCGAGCGGGGTGCGGTCGATCTCGACGTCGGGGTCGACGCCGCGGTTCTCGACCGTCCAGCCGTACGCGTCGAACCACGCCGCGTTCATCGGCACCGTGATGGACGTGCCGTCCCCGAGCCGGTGCCGGCCGGTCATCCCGACCACGCCGCCCCAGGTGCGCAGGCCCACCACCGGACCGATGCCCTGCAGCTTGAACGCCGCGGTGATCATGTCGCCGTCGGAAGAGGTCATCTCGTCGGCGATGGCGACGACCGGGCCGCGCGGGGCGTTGCTCGCGTACGACACGGGCTGCGCGTCGCGCGTGAGGTCCCAGCCGATGATGGTGCGGGTCAGCTTCTCCACGACGAGCTCGCTGATGTTGCCGCCCGCGTTGCCGCGGACGTCCACGATCAGGGCCGGGCGCGACATCTCCATGCGCAGGTCGCGGTTGAACTGCGCCCAGCCCGAGCCGCCCATGTCGGGGATGTGCAGGTAGCCGCACTTGCCGCCGCTCAGCTCGCGGACGACGGCGCGGCGCTTGGCCACCCAGTCCTGGTAGCGCAGCGGGCGCTCGTCGATCAGCGGGACGACGGCGACGCGGCGCGCGTGGCCCTCGCCCTCGGCGGGCCGGAAGGTGAGCTCCACGGTGGTGCCGCCCGCGGCGGCGAGCAGCGGGTACGGGCCGGCGACCGGGTCGACCGGGCGGCCGTCGACGTGCGTGAGCGCCGCGCCCTCCCGGATGCCCGAACCGGCCAGCGGGGAGCGGGCCTTGGAGTCGGAGGAATCACCGGGCAGGATCCGCCGGACCGTCCACGAACCGTCCTTCTGGTGCGTGAAGTTGGCGCCGAGCAGGCCGATGGCGCGCTGGTAGTGCGGCGGGCCCTCGTTGCGGCGGGCCGGGACGACGTAGGCGTGCGAGGTGCCCAGCTCACCGAGGACCTCGCGCAGCAGGTCGGCGAAGTCGTCGGGGGAGGCGACCCGGTCGACCAGGGGGCGGTACTGGTCGAGCACCGCGTCCCAGTCGATGCCGCACATCCCCGGCTCCCAGAAGTACGCGCGGACGATCCGGCCCGCCTCCTCGTACGCCTGCCGCCACTCGGCGCCCGGGTCCACGTCGTGCAGGATGCGCCGCATGTCGATGAAGACCGTCGACTCGGGGTCGGGGGTGTCCGTGGCGGGGACGGCCCGCAGGTCGCCCTCGTCATTGATGACCAGCCGGGAGCCGTCGCCGCTGACCGCGAACCAGTCGAGGGAGCCGGAGAGTTCGGTGCGCTTGGCCTTGGCCAGGTCGAAGTGTTCGAGGGTGGGGCGGCCGGAGGTGTCGGCGGGGTTGGCGAAGGTCTCGCCGAGCGCGCCGGAGATCGGCCAGCGCAGCCACACCAGGCCCCCACCGCTGACCGGACGCAGCGCCGAGTACTTCGAGGCGGCCACCGGGAACGGCGTCACCCGGCTCTCCAGCCCCTCCACCTCCACCAGCGTCGGCCCGCCGGGCCCGGTGTCGTCCTGGTCGAGCCCGCCGCCCGCGGGCCGGCCCTCGGCCGTCAGCGCGAACGGCGAGGGCGTCGCCGAGGACAGCGGCACGAGGTAGGGGCGGCAGCCCAGGGGGAAGGACAGGTCGCCGGTGTGCACGTCGTAGACCGGGTCGAAGCCGCGCCACGACAGGAAGGCGAGGTAGCGGCCGTCGCGGGTGAAGACCGGCTGCTCGTCCTCGAAGCGGCCGTTGGTGACGTCCACGACCGTGCGGTCCTTGAGCCGTGCGATCTTGATCTGGCGCAGGGAGCGGCCGATACCGGGGTGGGACCAGGTCAGCCACTCCGAGTCGGGGGAGAAGGCGAGGTCGCGCACGGGGCCGTTGTCCGACCGGATCAGCTCGCTGACCCCGTCCGCGCCGTCGCCCGGCCCGGCGCCCCCGGCCGGTCCGGTCCCTTCGCCCTCGGCCGGTCCGGACCCTTCGCCGTCGGCCGCGGTGTCCACGAGCAGCAGCCGGCCGTCGTGCGTGGCCAGCGCCAGCCGCTCGCCGTCGGGGGAGGCCAGCGTCTCGTGCACCCGCCCGATCCGGCCCGCGCCGATGCGGCGCGGCTCGGCGGGCCCGGCGGCGCGCGGCAGCTGGGCGATCTCGATCGCGTCCTCGCCCTCCGCGTCCGTCACGTAGGCCACCCGCCCCGAGGCGCCCAGCATCTCCGGCAGCCGCACCCGTACGCCCGGGGTGTCGGCGATGGTGCGGGCGGGGCCGTCGCGGTGGGTGAGCCAGTAGAGGCTGCCGCGCACCTGGACGGCGCTCGCGCGGCCCGTCGTGTCCACCGTGACGCCGTCGACGTTGGAGGCGGCCTGCACCTGGTACGGGCGGCGCCCGGCGCGCGGCCCGCCCAGCGTGACCTCCAGGCGGCGCGCCCTGCCGCCCGGGCCGAGGTCGTCCACGAGCCACAGCTCGCCCGCGCACTGGTAGACCACGCGCTCGCCGTCGGTCGAGGCGTGCCGGGCGTAGAAGTCGTCGTGGTCGGTGTGGCGGCGCAGGTCCGAGCCGTCGGGCAGGCAGGAGTAGAGGTTGCCGACGCCCTCGTGGTCGGAGAGGAAGGCGATGCGGCCGCCGGCGAACATCACCGAGTCGAGGTGGCCGCCGATGTCCGGCACCAGCCGGGTGCCGTGCAGCCACATCCGGCCCATGGCGCCGCCGCGGTAGCGCTTCCAGGCGGCGGGCTCGTGCGGCGGCTTGCCGGTCAGCAGCAGCGTGCGGTGCTCGCCCTCCACCTCGCCGATCGCGATGTCGGACACCGGGCCCCAGGGCAGCCGCAGGCCCGGGCCGCCCTCGGCCGGCACCCGGTAGGCCCACGAGAAGTACGAGAAGGGCTGGCCGTGCGAGGAGACGGCGAGGACGTCGTGGCCGCCGTTGCGGTCCGAGGGGGCCCAGCCGCACACGCGGGCGTCGCTGCTGCCCCAGTAGGTCAGGCGGCGGGCGGGGCCGCCGTCGACGGGGGCGAGGTGGATCTCGGGGTCGAGGCTGCGCCAGTTCGTGTAGGCGATGTGGCGGCCGTCGGGGGAGAAGCGGGGGTGGCCGACGCGGGTGCGGTCGACGGTCAGCCGCCAGGCCCGGCCGGGCGGGGCCGGGGCTCCGGCCGCGGCCTCCAGGGGGGCCAGCCACAGGTCGTCCTCGGCCGTGAAGCAGAGGAGGTTGCCGTGGAGATGAGGAAATCTCAGGTAAGAATCACTCACTCCACCATCGTTTCGGCCCCCGGGTGCCGCGGCAACTCGGTCGGCGGGGGCCGTGGCGGTCACGGGCCGTGACGGAGAACACGTGCGAAACGGCACCGTTTCGATGCGGCGCCGTCGTATCGTCATAGGTGTACGAAACCGTTTCGTACGGGAGGGTCCTGGAGGTGGACGTGACCACGGAACCGACCGAGCCCGCGGCGCGCCGCACCCGGCTCACCCCCGAGCGCGAGGCCGAGCTCTACGAGGCGGTCCTCCAGATCCTGCGCGAGGTCGGGTACGACGGCCTGACCATGGACGGCGTCGCCGCCCGCACGCACGCCAGCAAGGCCACCCTCTACCGCCAGTGGAAGGGCAAGCCCGAGCTGGTCGCGAGCGCGCTGCGGCACCAGAAGCCGGTCAAGCTGGCGGACATCGACACCGGCTCCCTGCGCGGTGACCTCCGCAAGATGGCGTGCGAGGTGGACGATGACCGGATGGCGCAGGACGCCGCCCTTATGCGCGGCCTGGGGCACGCGATCCACACCAACCGCGACCTGCATCAAGCCCTGCGCGAGCTGCTGATCCTGCCGGAGCACGAAGGGCTCCGCGCCATGCTGCAGCGCGCGGTCGACCGGGGCGAGGTGGCCGCGGACAACCCCGCGCTCGACTTCGTCACGCACATGATGCTGGGCGCGTTCATCGCCCGCTCCCTGATCGAGGACAAGTTCGCGGACGCCGCCTACCTGTCCCGTTACATCGACGCCGTGGTCCTCCCCGCCCTCGGCGTCTGACCCCCCACAGCTCACCCTCCCCCACACGGCCCACCTGACGTGCCGCTCTCGTCGCCGGGCTGCTTCCCCATGCCCTGTTAGCCCACTGATCCGACGGGAGCACCACTCCTCGTGGCCACGTTCCTCTACAGACTCGGCCGGCTCGCCTTCCGGCGGCGCTGGTACTTCGCCCTCATATGGGTGGCGCTGCTGGTCCTCGCCGGTTTCGGCGCCGCCACCGCGTCCAAGTCCACCAACAACGACTTCTCCATCCCCGGCACCGAGGCCCAGCGCGCCTTCGACCTGCTGGAGAAGCGCTTCCCGGGCAACAACGAGCAGAACGCCTCCGCCCGCATCGTCTTCAAGGCCCCCGACGGCCAGAAGCTCACCGACGCCAAGAACAAGGCGGCGGTCGAGAAGGTCATCGGCGAGCTCAGGCACAGCCCGCAGGTCGCCCAGGCCGCCGACCCGTTCGCCGGTCAGACCGTCAACCCGGCGGGCACCACCGGCTACGCCTCCGCCGCGTACAAGGTGAAGTCCACCGACCTCACCGAGGACTCGCGCAAGGAGCTGAAGGACGCCGCCCAGCACGGGCGCGACGCCGGGCTGACCGTCGAGGTCGGCGGCAGCGTGCTGCAGGAGATGCCCGAGGGCGGCTCCGAGGCCATCGGCATCGCCGTCTCCGCGGTCGTCCTGCTGATCACCTTCGGTTCGCTGGTCGCCGCGGGGCTGCCGCTCCTGACGGCCATCATCGGCGTCGGCATCGGCGTCTCGTCGATCGCCGCGCTCGCGCCGCTGCTGGACCTCTCCACCAACACCTCCACCCTCGCGATGATGATCGGCCTCGCGGTCGGCATCGACTACGCGCTGTTCATCGTCTCCCGCTACCGCGCGGAGCTGGCCGAGGGCCGCGAGCGCGAGGAAGCGGCGGGCCGGGCGGTCGGCACGGCCGGGTCCGCGGTGGTCTTCGCGGGCCTGACCGTCGTGATCGCGCTGGCCGGCCTCATGGTCGTCAACATCCCCATGCTGACGAAGATGGGCATGGCCGCGGCCGGCACGGTCACCATCGCGGTGCTCATCGCGCTCTCGCTCATCCCCGCGCTGCTCGGCTTCGCCGGCAAGCAGGTGCTCGCCCGCAAGGTCCGCAAGGCCGGGCCGGACGCCGTCGCCGCCGACAAGCCCAACATGGGCACCCGCTGGGCCCGCTTCGTCCTGCGCAAGCCGGTGCTCGTCCTCGTGGCCGGCGTGCTCGGCCTCGGCGCCATCGCCGTCCCGGCGGCCTCCCTGGAGCTGGGCCTGCCCGACGACGGCGCGGCCTCCAAGAACAGCACGCAGCGCAAGGCGTACGACCTGCTGTCGGAGGGCTTCGGCCCGGGCTTCAACGGCCCGCTCATGGTCATCACGGACGTCGCGGACGCCAAGGACCGCAAGGGCGCCGTCCAGAAGGTCGGCGACACCCTCAAGGGCCTGGACAACGTCGCCACGGTGACCCCGGCGCACTTCAACCCGGCCGGTGACACGGCCATGCTCACCGTCGTGCCCAAGTCCAAGCCCACCAGCACGGACACCGAGGACCTCGTCCACGCGATCCGCGACAAGGGCGACTCCCTCAAGGCCGACACCGGCGCCGAGGTGCTCGTCACCGGCTCCACGGCCATGAACATCGACGTCTCGCAGAAGCTCAACGACGCCCTGCTGCCCTACCTGGCGCTGGTCGTGGGCCTGGCCTTCCTGCTGCTGATGATCGTCTTCCGCTCGGTGCTCGTGCCGCTGAAGGCCGCGCTCGGCTTCCTGCTGTCGGTGGTCGCCGCGCTGGGCGCCGTCGTCGCGGTCTTCCAGTGGGGCTGGCTGGGCGGCCTCTTCGGGGTCGAGGAGACCGGCCCGATCATGAGCATGATGCCGATCTTCATGGTGGGCGTCGTCTTCGGCCTCGCCATGGACTACGAGGTCTTCCTCGTGACCCGCATGCGGGAGGCGTTCGTCCACGGCGAGCGCCCGGGGCAGGCCGTCGTGACCGGCTTCAAGTACGGCGCGCGCGTGGTGACGGCCGCGGCCATCATCATGATCAGCGTCTTCGCCGGCTTCATCGGCTCGTCCGAGCAGATGATCAAGATGATCGGCTTCGGCCTGGCCATCGCCGTCTTCTTCGACGCGTTCGTGGTCCGCATGGCGATCGTGCCGGCCGTCCTCGCGCTGCTCGGCAAGTCCGCCTGGTGGCTGCCGGGGTGGCTCGCGAAGATCCTCCCCAACGTGGACGTCGAGGGCGAGGGCCTTCAGAAGCGTCTGGCCGAGCCGGGCGCGCCGAAGGCGCCGGAGGCGGACGAGGACCGGGAGCTGGTCAAGGCCTGACCCCTTCGTTCACGGCCGCGGCCCGGCGGCGCCCCTCACCCACGCGGGTGAGCGAGGCGCGGCCGGGCCGCGGCCGTTTCCGGCGGCAGCGGAGGTCCCCGCGGGGGTGGGTCCGGCACCGCCGGCCCGCGCAGCCTCGGCCGAGCGCCGTCGCGGCGGGAGAAAAGGCCCCGGTCCCACCTTTCGCCGTTTCCCGGGGAGCACCCGGCCCCCCGAGGGGTCCGGGGCAGCGCCCCGGTTCCGGGAAGGGGCGGGTCAGGGGAAAAGTCCCCGCCGCGACGGCGCTCGGCCATCGCCGACGAGCCCGGCGGTGCCGAGCGCACCGTGGTCGTACGCCCCGCGCCCCATCACAACGTGGCGTACGCCATGAATTCGACCGGATTGGGAACCGGGGACGACCGGGGCGGCGTTTTCCCCAGTCCACGGGTCGCCGACCCGCGGGTGCGTTCGGGGGCGCGCGCGAAGGAAAGGGCTCCACGGTGAACCTGCTCGATGTGTTGCTGTTGCTCGTCGTCCTCGGCTACGCCGTCTCCGGCTTCCGCCGCGGCCTGGTCGCGAGCGTCGTGCTGCTCGCCGGCTTCCTCGGCGGGGCCGTCATCGGCGTGTGGGCGCTGCCGTTCGCCCTGGAGCCCTTCGAGGCGGGGACGGCGACCGCCGCGGTCGTCGCCGTCCTGGTGGTCCTGGTCCCGGCGGCGATCGGCCACGCCCTGGCGGCCCGCCTCGCCTACGGTCTGCGCCGCCGCCTGACGTGGGCCCCGGTCCGCGGCATCGACGGCGTCGGCGGCGCCGTCGTGAACTCCCTGGCCGTGCTGCTGGTCGGCTGGGTGGCGGCGAGCGTGCTGGCCTCGGCGAACGCGCCGCTGCTCAACCGGCAGATCCGGGAGTCGACGCTGCTGGGCGCCGTCCAGAAGGCGATGCCCGAGCAGGCGCCGACGTGGTTCAGCCGCACGACGGACGCCCTGAACGGCGCGGGCTTCCCGCAGGTCTTCAACCCCTTCGAGAACGAGCCGGCGACGAGCGTGCCCGAGCCGTCCGGCGACGCCGTCACCCCCGCCGTGACGAGGGCGGCCAAGGAGAGCGTGGTCAAGGTCGAGGGCGTCGCGGAGACGGGCGAGGGCCGCCGCGGCCAGGAGGGCAGCGGTTTCGTCTACGCCGCCCAGCACGTGATGACGAACGCCCACGTCGTGGCGGGGGTGAACAGCCCGACCGTGCGCGTCGGCGGCGTCGGCAAGGCGTACCGGGCGAAGGTCGTCCTCTTCGACCCGAGGACGGACGTCGCCGTCCTGGACGTACCGGGCCTGAGGGCGCCCGTGCTGCCGTTCGACAAGTCGGCGAAGCGCGGGGACACGGCGGTCGTCGCCGGCTTCCCGCAGAACGGTGGCCTGGACATCCGCGCGGCCACGGTCGCGAACGAGCTCCGGGCCAAGGGCCAGGACATCTACGGCGACGGCGTCACGACGCGCACGGTCTACTCCGTCCGGTCCACGATCCGCCCGGGCAACTCCGGCGGTCCCCTGCTGACGCCTTCCGGCCGGGTCTACGGCGTCGTCTTCGCCCGCTCGACGGCGGACGCGGAGACGGGCTACGTGCTGACGGCGACGCAGGTCGCGGAGGCCGCCGAGCGCGCGGCCACGGCGACGGCGCCGGTGACCACGGGGAGCCGGGCGGCGCTGTAGCGGCCGCCGCCCGGCACTCGAGGTCACTTCTTGCAGGCGGCGAGCACGGCCTGCAGCTTGGCCTTCTCCTTCCGGGTGACGGACAGCCCGTAGTAGTCCTTCACTCCGATCCACGCCCGGCTGTAGGTGCACTCGGCGCCGGCCACCGGCATCCACTGGTCCGGTCCCTTGTCGCCCTTGCGCCGGTTGGCCCAGGTGGACACGGCGATCAGCTGCGGCGAGGCGGCCAGGTCGTTGGCGAACTCCTGCCGCTTCTTGGCCGTCCACGAGCGCGCCCCGGACCCCCACGCGTGCCGCAGCGGCACCACGTGGTCGATGTCGACGTGCGCCGGGTCGGCCATGTCCCGGTTGTCGTACTCGCTGTGCCACCGCCCGCCGACGACCTTGCACCGGCCCTCCAGCGTCGCCGGTACGACGGACTGGAACTTGAGGGCGATCTGCCGGGTGGTGCACCGGTCGACGCCGTGCGGGACCCAGCAGGAGGAGCCGAAGTGCTTGCGCTGGTAGCCCTTGCTGCTGAACGCCCTGACCTCCAGCTCGCCCAGCATGCGCACGGCCGTCTTGCGGTCCGGCAGGTTGCGGGGCCACTTCAGCGGCAGGGCGCGGGCGCGGTCGCGGCGGTCCGCCGGCGTGGTCGACGGGCCGGTCTTGGGCGGCCGCGTGTAGATGTCCCCCTCGTCGTCGGCGGGCCCCTCGCAGTCGTTCTCGTCGAAGTCCATCGGGGCCCGGTGCTGGTGCCGCCCGGCCTGCTGTGCGGCCTGCGGGCCCGCGGGCTCCGGCGGCGGGGGCGTGGCCCGGGCCGCGGCCCCGGGGAGCGCCGCCGGAAGGACGGCGGTGGCGAGGGCGAGGGTGAAGGCGATTCCCGGGCGTCTGTACCGGCGCATGACGCATCTCCTCGGATCGTCGGGCTGCTGCGGATGCCGATGTGGCGGGTGCCGATGCGGCGGGTGCCGAAGTGGCGGATGCCGAAGTGGCCGACATGAGGAATTGACCAAGAACGAGTCAAATGAGCGTATGTTCTGATTAATTCACCCGTCTGGACAGTGGACTTCACGCCTGCACGGTGACCTCACGCCTGAACGGGTCCTCACGCAGCGATCTCCGCCCTCAGCATCTGCAGCGTGCCGCACCACTGGTCCTGCGGCAGGGCCTCCGCGTGCGCAAGGCCCTCACACGGCGATCCGCTCCTGCCCCTCCTCCTCCGCGGCCTCCGCCTCCTCCAGCAGCCGCTCCGCCACCGCGTCCAGGGCGCGGTCGAGGCGGGCGCGGTCCTCGGGCCCGCCGACGTCCCAGTCGTCCAGGCGCGCGGCCAGCCACGCGCGCCACGTCGTCCCCAGCCGCTCGATCTCCGCCTCGCCCGCGGGCGTCAGGGAGAGCCGGTCGCCGTCCACGCGCGCGTACCCGGCCTCCGCCGTCCGGGCGAACGCCGGTTTCAGCACCTCCGGCGGCATCCGGTGCGCGGCCGCCACCGACGACAGGGCCGCCTCGCCGCGCACGCGCAGGCGCCAGTGGATCTGGCTCAGCGTCCACGCCTCCGCGGGCCCGAGCGGACTGCCCGAATCCGCGAGGACCTGGCGGCTCACCGGCCCCTTGGCCTTGCGTAGGACGCCCGCCACCGCCCGCTCCAGCTGCCGCTCGGCCTCCGCGGAATCCGGGGCGGCGAAACCCTCGCCCATGTCGGAGGCGCCCGCCCGGGCGCTGTCGCGCAGCGGCACCTCCTTGAGGAACCACGCCGCGACGAAGCCCGCCAGGGCCACCGGCACCACCCACAGGAAGACGTAGTTCACGGTCTCCGCGTACGCGTCGACGACCGGCCGCGCCTGCTCCGGCGGTAGTGCGGCCAGCCCCTGCGGGCTGACCACGGCGGACGGCGGCACCCCGGGCGAGCGGGCCAGCGCCTCCGTCAGACGGGGCTTGAGCTGATTGCTGTAGAGCGTGCCGAAGATGGCCGTGCCGAAGGAGCTGCCGAGCGTGCGGAAGAAGGTCACGCCCGAAGTGGCCGTGCCCAGCTCGTGGTACGGGACGGTGTTCTGCACGGCGATCGTCAGCACCTGCATGGCCAGCCCGATGCCCACGCCCAGCACGAACATGTACAGCGACTCCAGCCACGCCCCCGTCGACGCCCCCATCGTCGACATCAGGTACAGCCCCAGCGCCATCACCGCCATGCCCGCCACGGGGAACATCCGGTAGCGGCCGGTGCGGCTGACGACGATGCCCGACAGCATGGACGCGCCCAGCAGCCCCGCGACCATCGGCAGCGCCCGCACGCCCGACATGGTGGCCGACACCCCGTCCACGTACTGCAGGTACGTCGGCAGGTACGTCAGCGCGCCCAGCATCGCGAAACCGACGATGAAGCTGAGGAGGGAGCAGACGGTGAAGACGGGGTTGCGGAAGAGGTGCATGGGGAGCATGGGCTCCTGGGCCCGCAGCTCCACCAGGACGAAGCCGGTCAGCAGGACGACCGCGCCCGCGAACAGGCCGATGACGACCGCCGAGCTCCACGCGTACGTGTTGCCGCCCCACTCCAGGCCGAGGACCAGCGCGGAGGAGCCGGCCGCCACCAGGGCGATGCCCAGGTAGTCGATGACGGGCCGCACCGCCGAGCGGACCACCGGGATCGTGCGGGCCGCCATGACGACCATCACGATCGCGACGGGCACGTTGACGTAGAAGCACCAGCGCCACGTCGCGTGGTCGGTGAAGACGCCGCCCAGGGTCGGGCCGACGACGGTGGTCACGCCGAAGACCGCGCCCAGCGCGCCCTGGTACTTGCCGCGCTCGCGCAGCGGGATGACGTCCGCGATCAGAGCCATCGCGGTGACCATCAGGCCGCCGCCGCCGACGCCCTGCAGGGCGCGGGCGGCGATCAGCATCAGCATCGAGTCGGCCGCACCCGCGAAGACCGACCCGGCGGTGAAGACGACGGCACTGAGCTGGAAGACGACCTTCCGGCCGAAGAGGTCGCCGAACTTGCCGACGAGGACGGTCGCGACGGTCTCCGCGAGCAGGTACGCCGTGACCACCCACGCCATGTGCCCGCCGCCGCCCAGGTCCGCGACGATCGTCGGCAACGCCGTGGAGACGATCGTCTGGTCGAGGGCCGCGAGCAGCATGCCCAGCACGATCGTGACGAAGACCAGGTTCGTGCGGCGGCGACCCAGCGGCGGCGGGGCCGCGGGGACGTTCGCCGGGGGCGCGGGGGCCGTGGTCATACTGCCCAGCATTCGGGCAGGGGGCCGGGGCCGCCACCGGGGCCGCCACCGGGGACGGCGCGCGAGTGAGCGAGGGGCGCGCAGGAGCGCTGTACAAGCTCTTGCGAGAGCTTTGCAGAACGCCCCTATCATCGAGCGGTTCCGGCCACGGCGGAGAAGGAGAGACGTCATGCACGTACCGGACGGATTCATCGACGCACCCGTCTCGGCCGCCACGGCCGTGCTCGCCGCGGGCGCCGTCGCCGTGAGCCTGCGCGGTGCCCGGCGCGAGCTGGACGACAGGGCCGCGCCGCTGGCCGGGCTGGTCGCGGCGTTCATCTTCGCCGTCCAGATGCTGAACTTCCCCGTGGCGGCGGGCACCAGCGGGCACCTGCTCGGCGGCGCGCTCGCCGCGATCCTCGTCGGGCCGTACACGGGAGTGCTCTGCATATCCGTCGTCCTGCTCATGCAGGGTGTGCTCTTCGCCGACGGCGGGCTGTCGGCGCTCGGCGTCAACATCAGCGACATGGGCGTGGTCACGACCGTCGTGGCCTACGCGGTGTTCCGCGCCCTGCTCAAGGTCCTGCCCCGGGGCAGGACGAGCCTGACCGCGGCCTCCTTCGCCGCCGCCCTCGTCTCCGTCCCCGCCGCGGCCGCCGCGTTCACCCTCATCTACGCGGTCGGCGGCACGACGGACGTCCCGGTCGGCAAGGTCTTCACCGCGATGGTCGGCGTCCACGCCCTCATCGGACTGGGCGAGGCCGCCATCACGGCCCTGACGGTCAGCGCGGTGGCAGCGGTCCGCCCGGACCTCGTCCACGCGGCCCGGGACACCTTCCGCCCCCTGGAACTGCGCACGGCACCGGCATCGTCCCTCCGCCGCGACGGCGATCAGGCGGCGCGGCGCGATCCGGCGGACGCGGGGGCGCCCGCGGCGCCGGGGGGCCCGGCATCCTCTCCCGCGCCCGCCGCAGGCGGCTCCGCGCCGCGGTCCACGCGGCGGGTCTGGGCCGTCGGCCTCGCCGTCGCGCTCGTCTGCGCCGGCGGGGTCAGCTACTACGCCTCCACCAGCCCCGACGGGCTCGAGAAGGTCGCGCACGACAAGGGCATCGACAGCAAGGCCGAGGAGCACGCCGCCAAGGACTCGCCCCTCGCCGACTACCAGGTCCAGGACGTCGCCGACGAGCGCATCTCCGGCGGGCTCGCCGGAGTGATCGGCGTGGGCGCGACGCTCGCCGCCGGCACCGCCGTCTTCGTGGTCGTGCGCCGCCGCCGGCCCCGAGGGCGTCTGACGATGGGTGCCGGCCACGCGCACAAGCTCTACCGGCACGCGCAGTCCCCCGTCCACGCCCTCCCCCCGCACTGCAAGATCGCGGCGGTCCTCGCGTTCGTCCTCGCGGTCGTGGCGACCCCGCGCGAGGCCGTATGGGCCTTCGGCCTGTACGCCCTGCTGGTCGCCGCCGCGGCCGCAGCGGCCCGCATTCCCGCCGGGTTCCTGCTGCGCCGCCTGCTGATCGAGATCCCGTTCGTGGCGTTCGCGCTGCTGATGCCGTTCGTCGTGCCGGGGGAGAGGACGCATGTCCTCGGGCTGTCGCTCAGCGAGCCCGGCCTCTGGGGAGCCTGGAACGTCCTGGCCAAGGGAACGCTCGGCGTCGCCGCGTCCGTCCTGCTCGCCTCGACGACCGAGCTCCGCTCGCTCCTCCTGGGCCTGCAGCGCCTGCGCATGCCCCCGCTCCTCGTCCAGATCGCCTCCTTCATGATCCGCTACGGGGACGTGGTCACCGACGAGATGCGCCGCATGCGCATCGCCCGCGAATCGCGCGGCTTCACGGCGCGCGGCGTGCGCCACTGGGGCGTCCTGGCCAGGTCCGCGGGCGCGCTGTTCATCCGCTCCTACGAGCGCGGGGAGCGGGTCCATCTGGCGATGGTCAGCCGGGGCTACGCGGGGACGATGCCGGCGCCCGACGAGGTCGCGGCGACCCGCGCCCAGTGGGCGCGCGCGGCGGCCCTCCCGCTGACCGCGCTGGCGGTCTCACTGGCGGCGTGGACGGTGACCGGCACCGCCGGAAGCTGACCCCGTAGCACCCCCTCTCCCAGACCAGAAGGACCCCTATGACCACCACCGCGCCGCCCCCCTCCCTGGAAGTGTCCGGCCTGGCCTACGCCTACCCCGACGGCCACCAGGCGCTCTTCGGCGTCGACCTGGAGGTCGCCCGCGGCGAGCGCGTCGCGCTGCTCGGCCCGAACGGCGCCGGCAAGACCACCCTCGTCCTCCACCTGAACGGCATCCTCGGCGGAGGGCTGGGCCGCGTCCGCGTCGCGGGCCTGCCCGTCGAGAAGCGGAACCTCGCCGAGGTCCGCCGCCGCGTCGGCATCGTCTTCCAGGACCCCGACGACCAGCTGTTCATGCCGACCGTCCGCGAGGACGTCGCCTTCGGCCCGGCGGCGGCCGGCCTGCGGGGCGCCGAGCTGGCGGCGCGCGTGGACGCGGCCCTGGAGCGCGTCGGCATGTCCGGCTTCGCGGACCGCCCGCCGCACCACCTCTCCTTCGGCCAGCGGCGCCGCGTGGCCGTGGCCACCGTCCTCGCGACGGAGCCCGAGATCCTCGTCCTGGACGAGCCCTCGTCCAACCTGGACCCGGCCTCGCGCCGCGAGCTCGCGGACGTCCTGCGCTCCCTCGACGTGACGGTGCTCATGGTCACGCACGACCTCCCGTACGCCCTGGAGCTGTGCGAGCGGTCCGTCGTCCTCAGCGAGGGCGTCATCGCGGCGGACGGCCCGACCGGCGACCTCCTGTGTGACGAGGACCTCATGCGCGCGCACCGCCTGGAGCTGCCGTTCGGCTTCGACCCGCGCACGGCACGGCCGGCGGGGCCGGACGCGGCCGTCCGGGGCGCCGGGAGGTGACGGGTCCTCCACCCCCGGTCTACGCGCATTGACGAACGCGTTGCACCATGGTGGAGGAATTTGCGGCAATCGGCACAGGAGCAGGCAACAGTGGTGGACGTCCAGGGCACGGTGACGGACGGTTTCGAACCGGTCCGGGACGCCTTCGCGGAGAACTTCGCCCGGCGCGGCGAGCGGGGTGCGGCCGTCGCCGTCTACCGCGACGGGCGCAAGGTCGTCGACCTGTGGGGCGGCGTGCGTGACGCCGACGGCGGCGAGGAGCCGTGGGAGCGCGGCACCGCGCAGATCGTCCGCTCGGCGACGAAGGGCGTGGCCGCGGCCGTCCTGCTGCTCCTGCACCAGCGCGGACAGGTGGACCTGGACGCGCCCGTCGGCACGTACTGGCCCGAGTTCAAGGCGGCCGGCAAGGAGCGGGTCCTGGTCCGGCACCTGCTGTCGCACCGCGCCGGTCTGCCCGCGCTCGACGTGCCGCTCACCCCGGCGCAGGCCGTCGACGGCGTCAGCGGGCCGGCGGCGCTGGCCGCGCAGGCCCCGGCGTGGGAGCCGGGCACGGCGCACGGCTACCACGCGCAGACGTACAGCTGGCTGCTCGGCGAGCTGGTCGAGCGCATCACCGGGCGGTCGATAGGCCGCTGGGTCGCCCAGGAGGTGGCCGGGCCGCTGGGCCTGGACCTGTGGATCGGCCTGCCGGAGGCGGAGCAGGCGGGCCGCGTCGGCCGCATCGCGGACATCGAGGCGCCGCAGGCACCGGCGTCGGCGGGGCTGCGGGTCCGCCCGAAGCAGGCCGTCACCGACGCCTACCGCGACCCGGAGTCCCTGACACGGCGGGCCTTCGCGGCGATCTCCCCGGCGGCGGACGAGAACGACCCGGCGTACCGCGCCGCCGAACTGCCCGCCTCGGCGGGCATCGCGACGGCCGACGCGCTCGCCCGCTTCTACGCGTCCCTGATCGGCGACGTGGAGGGCGTACGGCGCCTGTTCGCCCCGGCGACGCTGACGCTGGCCCGCACGGAGGAATCGGCCGGCCCGGACCGCGTCCTGGTCGTGAACACCCGCTTCGGCCTGGGCTACATGCTCCACGGCCCGTCCTCCCCCCTCCTCGCCCCCGGCTCCTTCGGCCACCCGGGCCGAGGCGGCTCCCTGGCCTTCGCGGACCCGGAGTCGTCGGTCTCCTTCGGCTACGTCACGAACGGCATGCAGAAAAACATCACAGCGGACCCCCGAGCCCAGTCCTTGGTCCGCGCCCTGTCCCGAGCACTGACGTCCTGACGGCGACTGCCGGAGACGGCGGCCGCGGGCCGCTCAGGCCCGGGTCGCCTTTGCCGGAGCGCCCGCACCGCCTCCCGGCGTCGGAGCCGCCGTCCCTGCCGGCAGGTCCTCTTTTCGTCTCGGCGGTGGGTGCCTACGGTATCCACCCATGCAGCCCATGCAGCGCTTCGAAGGCCACACCGCCCTCGTCACCGGCGCGGGCCGCGGCATCGGCGCCGCCACCGCGCACCGCCTCGCCGCGGAGGGCGCGCGCGTCCTGGTCACGGACGCCGACGGCGACCGCGCCGCCGCGTCCGCCGCCCGCATCCGCGCGGACGGCCTCGCCGCCGAGGCGCTGGCCTGTGACGTGGGCGACCGGGCGGCCGTCGAGGCGGCGGTGGCGCACGCCGTGGCGCGGTTCGGCGGCCTGGACGTCCTGGTCAACAACGCGTATTCCTTCCACGCCGACCCGCCGCTCGTGGAGGACGTCCCCGACGACGCCTGGTCGCGGGACCTCGACATCACCCTGACCGGCGCGTTCCGCTGCGTGCGGGCCGCCATGCCGCACCTGGCGGCCGCGCCGGACGGCCGCGGCGCGGTCGTCAGCATCGGCTCCGTCAACGGCGAGCAGGATTACGGCAATCACGCCTACAGCGCCGCCAAGGCCGGCCTGGCGAGCCTGACCCGGACCCTGGCCGGCCAGTGCGCGGCCCGCGGCGTACGGGTCAACCTCGTCGCCCCGGGCACGGTCCGCACCCCGGGCTGGGACGACCGTCCCGGCGCGCTGGAGCGGGCGGCGGGGCAGTACCCGCTGGGCCGGGTCGGCGAGCCGGAGGACATCGCGGCGGCGGTCGCCTTCCTCGCCTCGCGCGACGCCGCGTGGATCACGGGCGTCACCCTCCCCGTGGACGGCGGCATCCTCATCGGCAACATCGGCCTGCAGAGGGCGTTCAGAGGCGAGTAAGCGCGCGAGCGCAGGAAAACGCAGGTCACCCCGCGTGCAGCATCATCCCGATCCCCGCCACCATCAGCCCCGCCGCAGCCATCCGCGGCGCCCCGAACCGTTCCTTGAAGAACACCGCCCCGATCGCCGCCCCCACCAGGATCGACGATTCCCGCAGCGCCGATACGGGCGCGAGGTCCGCGCGCGTCTGCGCCCACAGCACCAGCCCGTACGCGGACACCGACAGCACTCCGCCCAGCAGCCCGCGCACCACGAACGGCCTGATCTCCGCGGCGAACGTGCCGCGCCGCGCCGCCATGGCGTACAGCGGGATGGGCGCCCCTTCCAGGATCATCAGCCACGCGATGTAGCCGAGCGGCGTGCCCGAGGCGCGTACGCCCAGGCCGTCGACGACCGTGTACGCGGCGATGGCCAGCCCCGTCGCCCCGGCGGCGACGATCGCCGCCCACTGCGGCCGGGCCCCGGAGCCGCGGATGCCCCACACGGCGAGCCCGACCAGCCCGGCCGAGGCCACGGCCACGCCCGCCGCCTGCCAGCCGCCGGGCGTTTCCCCGGCGAACGCGGCGGCCAGGACGGTCACGGCGAGCGGGGCGGTGCCGCGGGCGATCGGGTACATCTGCCCGAAGTCGCCGAGCGTGAACGACCGCATGAGCAGCGCCTGGTAGACGACGTGCAGGACGGCGGACGCCAGCAGGTACGGCCACGCCGCGCCGGCCGGGAGCGGGACGAAGCCGGCCATCGCCAGTCCGCACACCGCTCCGCCGCCCCCGACGAGCGTGAAGGCGAGGAGCTGGTCCTTGATGCCGTGCGCGATGGCGTTCCAGCCGGCGTGCGTGACGGCGGCTATGAGGACTGCTGCAGCGACCAGAGGGGGCACGGCTCTTGACGCTAGCGCTGCAGGTGGGGCGGACGCGATGTTGCGTGTCTCACGCCGTCTTCGCTGCCGTGCTCCTTCCCGCCCTTTCGACGAGCAGCCAGCCGGCGGCGCACAGGGCGACGGTGAGGGGCGCGGTGACGCGTACGGCGACGAGGACGGCGGAGTGCCCGTCCAGCAGCCCGCCGAAGCCCACCATGGACAGGCCGAGCACGCCGAAGAGGGTGAGGGTGACGCCGAGGGCGGCGGCGGGGCCGCTACCGCGGCGGGCGAGGCCACCGGCCGGCGCGGCGGCAGGAGCCGGCGGCTGCTCCGCCCTGCGGAAGACGGCGACCAGCAGCGCGGTGAGGGCCGCGGCCGCCGCGATGCGCAGCGGCACCTGCAGCCACCAGGCCGCGCCCGCCGGCTCCGGCAGGGGCACGTGCAGCGCGAGCATCGCCCCGTACACGCCCAGCATCGCCGTGAGGTGCCACAGGAACGCCGTCATCGCCACGCCGTTCGCGGCGATGACGGCGCGCCAGACGCGCGGCCGGGCCACGAGGCGGGTCATCGGGCCGCGCAGCAGCTCGACGGCGCCGATCAGCCACATGCCGTGGCAGAGCAGGGCGGCGGTGGGCGGCGCCATGTTGCTGATCTTCTCGCCGGGCATGCCCACCATGGACAGCGGGTACGGCCCGAGCGCCACGAGGGCGACCGCGCCCGCGAGCCCGGCCGCGGCGAGCGCCCAGGGCAGGCGCAGGCGCCCGTCGGCGCGCAGGAAGCCGAGTTGGTGGACGGCCAGCCAGACGAAGCCGAAGTTGAGGAACTCCACGTACGGGACGCCGGCCGCGAACCGCAGCGCGTCGACGGTCGCGGCCGCGGCGACCAGGGCGGCGAAGGCGCCCCAGCCGTAGCGCTCGTGGAGGCGCAGGAGGGGCGGCGTGAAGGCCACCATGGCCAGGTAGATGCCGATGAACCACAGCGGCTGGGCGACCAGGCGCGCCGCGATGTCCGCCAGGGCGCCGCCGTGACCGCCGAGTTGGACGGCGAGCGCACCCGCGCCCCAGACGGCGACGAAGAGCATCGTGGGGCGCAGGAGGCGCTGGAGGCGGGCGCGGAGGAAGAGCGCGTAGGCGGGGCCGCCGGTGCGGCGCGTCAGGGAACGGTAGGAGAGGGCGTGGGAGAAGCCGCCGACGAAGAAGAACACCGGCATGATCTGCAGGACCCAGGTGAGCAGTTGGAGCTTCGGCTCGACCGCGAGCAGGTTGCCGACGGCGGCGCGGCCGTCGCCGTCCACGGTCACGGCGGCCATGAGCCAGTGCCCGAGCACGACGGTCCCGAGGGAGGCCACGCGCAACAGGTCGATGACGCGGTCCCGCGCCCCGGGCGTGGCCGCGGCGAGCTCCCGCACACTGATCTTTCGTCCCATGAGCCCACCCTCGGCCGCCACGGGCCGGCGGCACCACCGCCGGGGTACTCAGATCGCCTCTGAGTACCCCGGCGAGCGGCCGGGCACCGTTACGACGCCCTCAGGACCGCCGCCACCACCGGGCCCGCCGAGTCGCCGCCGTGCCCGCCCTGCTCGACGTACGCGGCCGCGGCCACGTCGCCGCGGTACGCGCTGAACCAGCCGTTCGGCTTGGCCTGGCCGTCGACCTCCGCCGAGCCCGTCTTCGCGCCGATGTCGCCGCCGAGGCCGGACATCGCCCGGGCGCCCGTGCCCGACGTCGCCGTCAGCCGCATCATCGAGCGCAGCTGCTCCGCGACCGTGCCGGGCAGGGCCCGGGGCGCGCGGGCGAGCTGCCGGTCGTCGAGCGACGGGTCGACGATGTACGGCTGGTGGAAGGAGCCGGCCCGCACCGTGGCCGCCATGGAGGCCACGTTCAGCGCGGACATCTGCACCTTGCCCTGCCCGATCATCGCCGCCGCCTTGCCCGCCCCGGACTCGGCCGGCACGCTGCCGTCGAACGTGCCGACGCCCGTCTTCCACTCCAGCCCGAGCCCGAAGACGTCCCGTGCCTCCGCCGCGAGCGCCCCGTCGCCGACCTCGCCCGCGAGGGAGATGAAGGCGGTGTTGCAGGAGGCCGCGAAGTCCTGCGCGAACGTCGCGCCGGGGTTCTCGCTCTCCTCCACGTTGTGGAAACGCATCCCGTACGTCGCGTACTTCGGGCAGGGCAGCGGCTTGCCCGGCGCGGCCTTGCCCTGTTCGAGCAGCATCGCCGACGTGACGATCTTCATCGTGGAGCCGGGCGCGGTCTGCCCCATCAGCGCGGTGTTGAACTCGGTCTTCTTGGAGTTGGCGACGGCCAGGATCTCGCCCGTACTGGCCTTGACGGCGACCACGGACGCGCCGGCGCGCCGCTCGACGGCGGACTCGGCCGCCCGCTGCACACCGGCGTCCAGGGTCGTCCTGAGCGTGGCGGGCTTGCCCTTCGAGACGACGTGGAGCGTCTTGGGCGCCCCGGTCCCGGCCCCGGCCGCCCCGGCCGCCGCCGCGCCCGCCCCGCCCTCCGGCACGGCCTGCACCTCGACGCCCGGCTCGCCACCCGCCTTCTCGCCGAACCGCTTGCGCAGCTGCGGCAGGACGGACGCGAGCGAGGGGTAGTCCTTGGCATCGAGCTTCGTGCCGTTCCGGTCGAGCGCGTCGACCTGCGGGGGCGCGCCCGCGTCCGTCTTCAGCGTCTCGCCGCGCGCGAGTCCGGGGTGCACGACGGCGGGCTGCCAGTCGACGAGCGCGTGTCCGGTGCTCTGACCGCGGACGACTTCGAGCGAGGAGTCGTACGTCCAGGTGGACCGCTGCTTGCCGTAGGAGATCTCGGCGCTCACGGAGAACGGCACCTTGGCGCCCTGGGGGGTCCCCGGCTTCAGCGTCACCTTCTCCACGTGGGCGACCTCGCGGTAGCCGGTGAGTGCGGTGGTGGCCGCGGCCGCGTTGTCGGTGAGGCCCGCGGCCTTGGAGGCGTCGCCGGCCTCCCACGCGGCGAGGAAGTCGCGCGCCGTCTTCTCGATCTCGT
Organism: Streptomyces sp. URMC 124; assembly: GCF_051386455.1. Classification (NCBI taxonomy): domain Bacteria; kingdom Bacillati; phylum Actinomycetota; class Actinomycetes; order Kitasatosporales; family Streptomycetaceae; genus Streptomyces; species Streptomyces sp. URMC 124. The sequence goes on along the minus strand of NZ_JBPQTS010000018.1, from coordinate 14,799 downwards.
CCGCCGTCGGCGGGCCGGTTCTCGCAGGTGCGGGTTCCCCGTGCGCACCTGTCGAACCGTCACCCGCCACGGCGTCCACGATGTTGTACGCGCCCAGGCCGGCCGCACCCACCACGGCCGCAGCCACGACGCCGATGGCGATCTTCGCACCCTTGTGCATGTGTCTGCCCCCTCCGGACCCGTCCGGGCCCCCGGACCCCCCAGGCCCGGTCTCGGCCTCGGCCCGGTTTAATCATCCGATTAAAACCTCTGCGTCGGCACTGTACGGGAAGGGTGGGGCAAGAGAGGGCGCAATGGCCGGAACTGGTCCTTCAGGATGAGCGGTGCGAGGAAGTGGCGGTGTGACGGCCCATCAGATCCAGGAGTCGAACCACATCCGGTTCCGCCACGCCTCTATCGGAATCGCGTGCCCGGTGTAGATCGGCCAGAAGTAGACGAAGTTCCAGGCGATCAGCAGCACCAGCGTGCCCGCACCGACCGCGCCCGCCACCCGCCGCCGCTCCGTGGAGCCCGGCGGCCCCAGGATCGCGCCGACCATCATCGCCAGCGCCAGGCACAGGAACGGCAGGAACACCACCGCGTAGAAGACGAAGATGGTGCGTTCCTGCCACATGAACCAGGGCAGATATCCGGCCGCGACACCGCACAGCACCGCGCCCGCCCGCCAGTCGCGCCGCAGCGCCCACCGGTAGAGCAGGTACAGCAGCGCGAAGCACGCGGCCCACCACAGGAGCGGGGTGCCCAGCGCGAGCACCTCGCGCGCGCACTTGTCGGTGGCGTCCGCAGGGCAGCCGTCCTGGCCGGGCTTCGGCGACTCGTAGAAGTACGAGACCGGGCGGGCCTGGACCAGCCAGCTCCACGGGTTGGACTGGTACGTGTGCGGCGAGGACAGCGTGGTGTTGAAGTGCCACACCTCCTGCTCGTACTTCCACAGGCTGCGCAGGGGGTTGAGGACCCCGGAGAGGAAACCGTCCGTGCCGTAGCCGCCGTCGTTCTCCGCCCAGTGCCGGTAGTAACCGCTGTGCTGCCAGCCGTCCTTCTCGCTGTACGTGCCGCTGTTGACGAACCAGCCCGTCCACGACGCCAGGTAGACGCCGATCGCCACCGGCACCGTCGACAGGAACGCCCACGGCACGTCGCGCCGCAGCGCCGAGCGGAAGGGGCGGCGGGCGCCCGCCGCGCGCCGCGCGCCCGCGTCCCACAGGACGATCAGCACACCGAACGCGGCCAGGTACACCGCGCCGTTCCACTTCGTGGCGCACGCCAGGCCCAGGAACACGCCCGCCGCGATGCGCCAGGGGCGCAGACCGAGGCGCAGGCCGTCACCGACGGCGTCGTCCGGGCGCGGCACGCCGTCCTCGCCGACCGGCAGCGCCGCGGCCAGGCGGGCACGGGAGCGGTCCCGGTCCACCAGGACGCAGCCGAACGCGGCCAGCACGAAGAACATCAGCACCGAGTCGAGCAGCGAGGTGCGGCTCATCACGAAGTGCAGGCCGTCCACCGCCATCAGGGCGCCGGCCAGACAGCCGAGGAAGGTCGAGCGGAAGAGACGGCGGCCGATGCGGCACAGCATCAGCACGGACAGCGTGCCCAGCAGCGCCACCATGAAGCGCCAGCCGACCGGGTCCAGCCCGAACAGCCACTCGCCCAGGCCGATGACCCACTTGCCCATCGGCGGGTGCACCACGTAGCCCGGCGCGTCCGCGACGTCCGTCCAGCCCGCGATGACCTTGTCGTTGATGTCGTCCGGCCACTTCGCCTCGTAGCCGTACTTCCACAGCGCCCACGCGTCCTTGGCGTAGTACGTCTCGTCGAATATGACCGCCTTGGGGCTGCCCAGGTGCCAGAACCGGAGCAGGCCGGCGAACAGCGTGACCAGCAGCGGCCCCGTCCACCCCGACCAGCGCGCCAGCCGCTGCGCCGCGTCCGGGCGCAGGCCGAGCGTCGCCCACACGCGCGTCCCCGGCTCCGGGAACGGCGGTACGAGCCGCGCCCGCACGTCCGGCTGCGGCCGGGCCGCGTAGCCGAACCGGCGGAGTCTGAGCTGCCACGGTGGCGGTCGCTCATCTGCCGTCTGGCCCTGCGGGGCGTGCGTCGCGGTGTCACTGGTCACCGCGCCATCGTAGGGAACGACCCTGTGCGACGGCGGATCACGGCGGGCATGTTCCCCCGGGAACGACCTGGGGTGCCGCCGGGAGGTGCCGCCGCGGGCGCCGCCGCGGGGTGCCCGCGGCGGGCGCCTCGCGGCCGGAGGCCGGTGGAACCCCCGGCCTGCGAGGATGGGCGGGTGACTGGAACGCTCGTACTTGCAGGTACCCCCATCGGCGACGTGGCGGACGCGCCCCCGCGCCTCGCCGCCGAGCTCGCCGCCGCCGAGGTGATCGCCGCCGAGGACACCCGCCGTCTGCGCAGGCTGACGCAGGCGCTGGGGGTGCACACGACCGGCCGGGTCGTCTCCTACTTCGAGGGCAACGAGTCCGCCCGGACGCCGGAGCTGGTGGAGGCGCTGGCCGGCGGCGCGCGCGTCCTGCTGGTCACCGACGCCGGCATGCCGTCCGTCTCCGACCCGGGCTACCGCCTGGTCGCCGCCGCGGTGGAGCGCGACATCAAGGTCACGGCCGTCCCGGGCCCGTCGGCCGTGCTGACGGCCCTGGCCGTCTCCGGCCTCCCCGTGGACCGCTTCTGCTTCGAGGGCTTCCTGCCCCGCAAGGCCGGCGAGCGCCTGGGCCGTCTCCGCGAGGTCGCCGCCGAGCGCCGCACCCTCGTCTACTTCGAGGCCCCGCACCGCCTGGACGACACCCTCGCAGCCATGGCCGAGGCCTTCGGCCCGGACCGCCGCGCGGCGGTCTGCCGCGAGCTGACGAAGACCTACGAGGAGGTCAAGCGCGGCGGTCTGAAGGACCTGGCCGCCTGGGCGGCGGAGGGCGTGCGCGGCGAGATCACCATCGTCGTGGAGGGCGCCCCCGAGCCCGGCCCGCAGGATCTGACCGCCGAGGAGCTCGTGCGCCGTGTGCGGGCGCGCGAGGAGGCGGGCGAGCGCCGCAAGGAGGCCATTGCGGCCGTAGCTGCGGAAGCAGGCCTACCCAAGCGCGAGGTCTTCGATGCCGTCGTGGCAGCAAAAAATGCGCCATAACAGGCCCCATCGCAAGGTAAAGGGATAATCTGAAAAGCAAAGCTTAGGCCTGGCAGCCTGGCACTTTGGGCAGCACGACGCCAAGTTTGCCCCAATTCGGGGGATAGGCTGCTGCGTCTTCGCCGGGAAGGGCGTTCCCTGGATGTGGGACGTCCGGTCCCGGAGAGACTTGTCCTCAGGACAAGAGGAGCTGCCATGAGCGAGATCGCAGGAACCTCGAACGGTGTCCACTCCATAGCCGCCACCGCACCCCCCACCGTGCTGGAGACCGAGACGGCGCACGAGTCGTACTCCTTCGCCTGCATGAGGTGCGGCCACGGCTGGGAGCAGTCGTACGAGATCAAGCACCACACGGACGCCGCGGGTCGGCCCTTCGTCATCTACTACGCGGACGGCGAGCGCGTGCCGTCCCCGCTGACCCGCCCCACCTGCGTGAACTGTGGCGAGCACGTCGTACGCATCATGCGGTCCGGCCGCGTCTCCCTGATCGCGGACGTCCTGCACCGGCCCGCGCACGAGGTTCCGGCCACGCAGCAGGCTCCGGCGGGGCCGCTGCACGCGGGCGGGCCCGAGCGCCCGGACCGCCGCGATCACCCCGAGCGCCCGGCGGAGGGCAGTGGGCACCACTGGCACCTCTCGGACCTCCTGCACCCCTTCCGTTCGCATCGCAGCAGGTAGTCCCCACCCCGCCACTCCCTAGAATCGCGGGCATGGCGGCAACGACAGCATCGAACAGCAGCAGTAGCGGTAGCGGTAGCAGCAGAGAGTCCGGCAGCGCGCGGAGCAAGACCGACAAGGACGCCCCTCCGCCGCTCCCGGCCCCGCTCAACGTCCCGGTCGCCGACTCGCACACCCACCTCGACATGCTCCCCCAGCTACCGCTGGGAGGTGCCCCCACCGGTGGTGACCGCCACGACGCAGTTGCCGAGGCCCTGGCCAAGGCCGCCTCCGTCGGCGTGACCACCGTCATCCAGGTCGGCTGCGACGTGGCCGGTTCCCGCTGGGCCGCCGAGACCGCCGCCGCCCACGACGCCGTCTGGGCCACCGTGGCGCTGCACCCCAACGAGGCCCCCCGCATCGTCCACGGCGACCCCGACGGCTGGTCCCGCCAGGGCGCCCGCCCGGCCGGCGGCGAGGCCGCCCTGGACGCCGCCCTCGCCGAGATCGACGCCCTCGCGGCCCTGCCGCACGTCCGCGGCGTCGGCGAGACCGGCCTCGACTTCTTCCGCACCGGCCCCGACGGCATGGCCGCCCAGGAGTACTCCTTCCGCCGCCACATCGACATCGCCAAGGGGCACGGCAAGGCCCTGGTCATCCACGACCGCGACGCCCACGCCGACGTCCTGCGCGTCCTGGACGAGGAGGGCGCGCCCGACGCCGTCGTCTTCCACTGCTACTCCGGCGACGCCGCCATGGCGAAGACCTGCGCCGACAACGGCTACTACATGTCCTTCGCGGGCAACGTCACCTTCAAGAACGCCCAGCCGCTCCGCGACGCCCTCGCCGTGGCCCCCCTCGACCTGATCCTGGTCGAGACCGACGCGCCGTTCCTGACGCCCGCCCCCTATCGCGGACGGCCCAACGCGCCGTACCTCATTCCGGTCACGTTGCGCGCCATGGCGGGCTACAAGGAGATCGACGAGGACGCGCTGGCCACAGCCGTAGCGGCGAATACCGCGCGGGCTTTCGGCTACTGACGGTCACTCCGCGCCCCCTCCCGTCGCGACACCGTGTGATGATCCGACTTTGGAGAGTGATGCTCCCTCCGCTACAGTCCCGGGCCGAAGCCCGACCCAGGGGAGCGTCACGTGACTCATGCACAGGGCAGCCCCCGCGCCGCACGCAGCGGTGCGGCGGAAGCACCGCCGTACGACCCGTATGACCCCTACGGCCCGTATGCGCCGTACGACCCGTACGATCCGCACGCCGGCCGCTACGACGCGTACGCCGCCTACGGCGCGCCCGCCGGGCCCTACCCGATATACGAGCCGGTCCCCGTCGGCCCGGTTCCCGTGCCCGGCGCCTCCGGGGCGTACGACTCCTCCGGGCCGTACGACCCCTTCCTGCCCGAGCCTCGCGAGGCCGGTGCGGGTGCCGGTGCGGGTGCGGGTGCCGGTGCCGGCTACGAGCGGGGCTACGAGCGGGGCTACGAGGCGGCCCACCTGCCGCGTCAGCCCGTCATCCGGGGGTACGCGGCGGGGGAGGGCGAGCCCTACGACGGCGCCGCGGACCTCGCGGTCGCGGACACCGCCGTGTACCGCGTGGCCGAGCCCGCCGTGGACGAGCTCCCCGTCGCCCCCCTTCCCGCGGGGGCCCCCTCGCCCGTGGCGCCCTCGTCCGCGCCCTCGTCCGTGCCCGCGCCCGCCCCCGACCGGCGCTCCGGCGGCCGCGGGCGCAAACGGCCCGGTGCCGACCGCCCCGATGCCCTGCGCAAGCTGCTCCCGCAGGCCCTCGTCGTCGCGTTCCTCGCCGGCGGTACCTCCGCCTTCGTCGCCGACGACAAAACCGTTCACCTGAACATCGACGGCACCTCGCGCGAGCTCCACACCTTCGCCGACGACGTCGACGAGCTCCTCGCCGACCAGGGCATCCCGCTCGGCGAGCACGACGCCGTCTACCCCGGGCACGGCCACGACCTCGCCCGCGGCGACGAGATCACCGTCCGCTACGGCCGACCCGTCACCCTCACCCTCGACGGCGAGCACCAGCGCATGTGGACCACCGCCCGCACCGTCGACGGCGCCCTGCGCCAGCTCGGCGTGCGCGCCGAAGGGGCCTACCTGTCCACGGACCGGACCGCTCCCATCAGCCGCGACGGCCTGGACCTCCACGTCCGCACCGAGCGCACCGTCACCTTCATGGCCGACGGCCGCGAGCGCACCATCCGCACCAACGCCGCCACCGTCCACGAGGCCGTCGAGCAGGCCGGCATCACCCTCCACGGCGAGGACACCACCTCCGTCAGCCCCGACAGCTTCCCCCGCGAAGGCCAGACGATCTCCGTCATGCGGATCACCGGCAGCGAGGAGGTCCGCGAGGAGCCCATCGACTTCACCACCGAGCGGCACGACGACCCCGACCTCTTCAAGGGCACCGAGGTCGTCGCCCAGCGCGGCGAGAAGGGCGTGGAACGCATCACGTACGCCCTGCGCACCGTCAACGGCGTCAAGCAGAAGCCCAGGCGCATCGCCTCCGAGACCGTCCGGCAGCCCCGCACCCAGATCGTCAAGGTCGGCACCAAGGCCCGGCCCGTCTCGGTGCAGAGCTCGGACGGCCTGAACTGGGACGGGCTCGCCCAGTGCGAGGCCGGCGGCCGCCCGAACGCCGTCGACCCGTCGGGTACGTACGGGGGCCTCTACCAGTTCGACGTGCACACCTGGCGCTCCCTCGGCGGCACCGGACGGCCGCAGGACGCGTCCGCCGCCGAGCAGACCCTGCGGGCCAAGAAGCTGTACGTCAGCCGGGGGGCGAGCCCGTGGCCCGTGTGCGGCCGTAAACTTCACGGGTGAGCTCCAGCCCCAGTACAGACGAGTCCGGCGCCCTGCTCGGCCCTGCCGACATCCGGGAGCTGGCCGCAGCCCTCGGGGTGCGCCCCACCAAGCAGCGCGGTCAGAACTTCGTGATCGACGCCAACACCGTCCGGCGCATCGTCCGGACCGCGGAGGTGCGGCCCGACGACGTCGTCGTCGAGGTCGGGCCCGGGCTGGGGTCGCTGACCCTCGCCCTGCTGGAGGCGGCCGACCGGGTCGTCGCGGTCGAGATCGACGACGTGCTGGCGGCGGCCCTGCCGTCGACCATCGCGGCGCGCATGCCGCAGCGGGCGGATCGTTTCGCTCTCGTCCACAGCGACGCCATGCACGTTCAGGAGCTGCCGGGCCCGGCGCCCACCGCGCTCGTCGCGAACCTGCCGTACAACGTCGCCGTGCCGGTGCTGCTGCACATGCTCGACCGCTTCCCGACCATCGAGCGCACGCTGGTCATGGTCCAGGCGGAGGTCGCCGACCGGCTCGCCGCCCGTCCCGGCAACAAGGTCTACGGCGTGCCGTCCGTCAAGGCCAACTGGTACGCGGAGGTCAAGCGGGCCGGAGCGATCGGCCGGAACGTCTTCTGGCCCGCGCCGAACGTCGACTCGGGGCTCGTGTCGCTCGTCCGCCGGGACAAGCCGATCGAGACGACGGCGACGAAGGAAGAGGTGTTCGCGGTCGTCGACGCGGCGTTCGCCCAGCGGCGCAAGACGCTGCGGGCCGCGCTGGCCGGGTGGGCCGGCTCGGCCGCGGCGGCGGAGGCCGCGCTGGTCGCCGCCGGGATCTCGCCGCAGGCACGGGGCGAGGCGCTGACGGTGTACGAGTTCGCGGCGATCGCGGAGAACAAGCAGGGCTGAGCGGCGCGGGGTGCGGTGCGTCGTGGGTGCGGCGCCGGGGGCTCCGGGGCGGGGGTCCGGGACCGTATATTTACGGGCCCGTAAGCGGTGACGCGATGGCATCCTCTGCCCCGTCGGGCCCGCAAATACACGTCAGCGTCCCGGACCCCCGCCCCTGCGCCCCCGTCACCTCCTGCCGTCTTCCGGCTGACGCCCACGTCCCCCGTACGATCGTGGGCGACCCCGTCCGTCCCGTACGACCTGAGGAGCCCGCTCCGTGTCCGTGACCGTTCGCGTCCCCGCCAAGGTCAACGTCCAGCTCGCCGTCGGCCCGCTGCGGCCCGACGGCTTCCATGACCTGGCCAATGTGTTCCTGGCGGTCGGCCTGTACGACGTGGTGACGGTGACGTCGGCGGACGAGCTGCGGGTGACGTGCTCGGGCCCGGACGCGGACAGGGTTCCGCTGGACCCCTCCAACCTGGCGGCGCGGGCCGCAGCGGCGCTGGCTGCGCGGTACGGGCGCGAGGCGAACGTCCACATCCACATCGAGAAGGACATCCCCGTCGCGGGCGGCATGGCGGGCGGCAGTGCGGACGGCGCGGCGGCGCTGGTGGCGTGTGACGAGCTGTGGGGCACGGGCGCGTCGCGCGAGGAGCTCCTGGAGATCTGCGCCGAGCTCGGCAGCGACGTGCCGTTCAGCCTGGTGGGCGGGGCCGCCCTGGGGCGGGGCAGGGGCGAACTCCTGACGCCTGTCGAGACGGGCGGAAACTTCTGGTGGGTGTTCGCCGTCGCGGACGGCGGCCTGTCGACCCCGGCGGTGTACGGGGAGTGCGACCGCCTGCGGGGCGAGGCGTTCGTGCCGGCGCCGGACCCGTCGCCCGAGCTGATGGCGGCGCTGCGGGCGGGCGACGCGGCGGCGCTGGCGGGCGCGGTGAGCAACGACCTGCAGGCGGCGGCGGTATCGCTGCGGCCGTCGCTGCGCGCGACGCTGGACGCGGGTACGGCGGCGGGCGCGCTGGCGGCGATGGTGTCGGGCTCGGGCCCGACGACGGCGTTCCTGGTGAGTGACGAGTCCCAGGCGGAGAAGGTCGCGGAGGCGCTGCGCACGTCCGGTACGTGCCGGGCGGTCCGGGTGGCGGCGGGGCCGGTGCCCGGGGCGACGATCACTGTCGGTTAGGCTCTGCGCTTCCGCGCCCCGATGCGGGGCGCCCGAATCGGGGGTTTTACCGTGGCGACTCCGCCGCCCTACCAGCAGCAGAACCCGTACCAGGGCCAGAACCCGTACGGCTACCCGGCACAGGGGCACGCGCCCGCGCCGGGCCCCGGCCCGATGCCCGCGGGGCCGTCGTGCCGCATGTGCGGCGGGTTCCCCGCCATCGAGGCGACGATCCGCCAGCACCGGGGAATACTCTTTTGGATGACCTTCATGCATCTGAAGGGGCCGTTCTGCCGGAACTGCGGTCTCGCGGTCGAACGCGAGATGACGGGCAAGACGCTGTGGCAGGGCTGGTGGGGCCCGATGTCCCTGGCGATCTTCACGCCGTTCACGCTGATCTGGAACATGACGGTGAAGTCGAAGCTGCAGAAGCTCCCGCCGCCGACCCCCGCGCAGATGCCCAACCAGGGCTCTGGCCAGCAGTGGCTTTAGTTCCCTAGTTCACCCGTTCGTGGAGTAGTTCTTCGACTCCGGCGTGTTTGCGGCTTGCCCGCCCTAGCGTCCGTTGCTACCGACGGAAGTAGGCAGAAGGGCGGGGATGCCGGATGGAAGCACGACCCGATGCGCCGATGGCATGGCGGCTGTGCGGTAACCAGATCAAGCTGTGGCGCCAAGCGGCGAACGTCTCCCGTGAAGAGCTCGCGGCGGAGGCGGGGTACGGAGTCGAGGCCGTCAGGTCGATGGAGATGGGACGGCGCAGGCCGTCCCAGCACCTGCTACAGGTGGCGGACGCGATGTTCGGCGCGAACGGGAAGCTGGAGTCGGCGCATCCGTACCTGGAGCCGGACCGGTACGCCAACCGGATCCGCGAGTACATGGGCATCGAAGCCGAGGCTGTCGCCCACCACTGGTACGACGTGCTGGTCATCCCCGGCTTGCTGCAGACCGAGGACTACGCCCGCGTACTCATGGCCAGTCACTGCCCGCCGGTCGATGACGAGACTGTCGAAGCGCGAGTGGCGGGCCGACTGGAGCGTCAGGAACTGCTGAAGAAGCAGACGACGCTGTTCAGCTTCGTGATCCACGAGGCTGCCCTGAGGGGACTCGTCGGCGGCCCCGAAGTGATGAAGGGGCAGCTCAACCACCTCTTGGAGGTGGGCAAGTTGCGCAACGTGTCCATCCAAGTGCTGCCTCTCGGGCAGGGTGCCGGTCCTGCGATCGGTGGCCCGTTCTCTGTGCTGGAGACTACCGACCACAGGGTCTACGGCTATCAAGAGGGCCAGGGGGCCAGCATGCTGTACACGGACCTGGACCGGGTGGGCGCCCTCACGAAGCGCCATTCCATGATCCGCATGAGCGCACTCGATGCGGAGAGCTCGGCCGAACTGATCAGAAGGGTGGCAGAGGAACTGTGAACGGTGAACTGGTGTGGTTCAAGTCCAGCTACAGCGATGACGACGCTGGTGTGTGCGTCGAAGTTGCCGTGCTCCCCCAAGCCATCCGAATACGCGACTCCAAGCGCAAGGACGGCCCCCAACTGGCCATAGGCCCCCGCACCTGGGCGGCCTTCGTCGCCTACGCGACGTACGGGTGACGGTAGGGGTAGGGCTACCCCCACTCCCACTCACCGGCTGTTCCCATGGGACGGAGTCCCCCCGTTCCCTAGCGTGAACCCGGTGATGGGCAAGCTCGCAGCGCGGTCGCTGCGCTACAGAATCGGCGGCTTTGCCGCCACCTTCCTCGCGTTGTTCATCGGCGCCACGTTGGTGATGGCGTGCGGCGGTCTCATGGAGACCGGCATTCGTAACGACGCCCCGCCGCAGCGGCTCGCGGGCGCCGACCTGCTTGTCACGGGGGACCGGACCCACGAGGTCGCGACCAGCAAGAAGCACAAGAAGACGACGGCTCTGCCGGAGCGGGTGGTACTTCCGGCATCCCTGGTCGACAAGGCGCGCGCCGTGCCCGGCGTGCGGTCGGCGACCGGGGAGCGCACCTTCGACGCGGCCGTGCTCGGCGGAGGCGCCGAGGCCAAGGTCCAGGCGCACGGCTGGGAGTCCGCGGCGCTCACCCCGTACGGGCTCACGTCGGGCCGCGAGCCCGCCGCAGGCGAGGTCGTGCTGGATGACGCCACCGCTCGCCGCGCAGGCGTGACGACCGGCGAGCGGATACGGATCGCCGCGCACGGCGACTCCGCCGTCTACCGCGTGAGCGGGGTCGCTGCCGCGCAGGGCGTGCCCCAGGCCACTGTCTTCTTCTCCGCGCCGGAGGCGAGCCGCCTGTCCGGGCGGCCGGAGAGCGTTGCGGACATCGCTGTCACTCTCGCCCCCGGCGCGCGCCTCGATGACGTCCGCGAGGGCCTGCGGGAAGCCCTCACCGGCAATCCCGTCACTCTCCTCTCCGGTGACGACCGGGGCGCCGTAGAGCACCCGGAGGTGCTGCAGGGCGGTGAGGACCTGATCGCGCTGTCCGGCGTGGTCGGCGGGCTCGTCGTCCTCGTCGCGGCGTTCGTCGTCGCCGGAACCGTCGCGTTGTCCGCGTCGCAGCGCAGCCGCGAGCTGGCGCTGCTGCGGGCCGTCGGCACGACGACGCGGCAGCTGCGGCGGATGCTGCTCGGCGAGACGCTCATGGTCATGGCCCTGGCGGGCGCCGCGGCCTGGCCCGCCGGGCCCGCCGTGGGGCGCTGGCTGTTCGACACGCTGGTCGACAGCGGGATGGTCGCGGACGCGGTCCGGTTCCGGCAGGGCTGGATCCCGGCGATGCCCGCGTACGGGGCGCTGCTCCTCACGGCCCTGGCGGGCGGACTGCTCGGCAGTGTGCGGGCGGTGCGGGCCAAGCCCGTGGAGGCGCTCGGGGAGGCTGCGGTCCGCAAGCCGGGCCTGCACCCCGTGCGGATCGTGGCGGGGCTGCTGTTCCTGGCCGGGACGGTCGCCCTGGCGCTCGTCACGGCGCTGGTCCTGCGCGGGCCGGTGGCCGCCAGTACGGCGGGGCCGACGGTCATGTGCTGTGCGATCGCCCTCGCTCTCCTCGGGCCGTGGTTCGCGAAAGCCGTCACTCTCCTCCTCCACTGGCCGGTGCGGCTCCTGACCGGGCCCGCGGGCCGTCTGGCGGCCCTCAACTGCCGGGCCCGTACGGCGAAGGTGGCGGCGATCGCGACGCCGGTCATGCTCGCGAGCGCCATCGCCACCGGGAACCTGTACCTGCAGACGACGACGGCCGCCGTGGCCGACAAGGCCTTCGCGGACAACCTTCGTGCGGACGCCGTCGTCACCTCCTCCGCGGGCGGGGTGGACCCGGCGCTGCTGGCCCGCGTGCGCGCGCTGCCGTCCGCTGCCGGAGCCGGCGCGTACGTGACGAGCAGGGCGCACACGGAGCAGCCGCACGACGGGGACGAGAACAAGAAGGGCCTGCCGCTGCAGGGCGTGAGCGCGGAGGGCGTCGGGCGGATCCTCGCCGTCGAGGCGAGCGCGGGCAGCCTGGACGGGCTGCGCGGCAACGCGGTGGCCCTGCCGGAGACCGTGGCGCACCGCATGCACCGGACCGTGGGGGACACGATCACCTTGCGGCTGGGGGACGGGGAGCGCGCGGACGTACGGATCGTGGCGCTGTTCGCGGGGCGCGAGGGGTTCGACACGGCGCTGACGAGCGCGGAACTGCTGGCGCCGCACACCACGGCCGGGCTGCCGGCGCAGCTGCTGGTGCGGGCGTCCGGGGACCGCGACCGGCTGATGGCCGACCTCACTGCGCTGGCCGCGGAGCACCCGGGGCTGAAGGTCGCCGGGCGGGAGGCGGTGACGGCCGCGCAGGCACAGAACAACCGCACGCAGGCGTCGGTGAACCACCTGATCATCGCGATGCTCGTCGCGTACACCGCGCTGTCGGTCGTCAATACGACGGCCGTCGCCGTGGGGGACCGCCGCAAGGAGTTCGCGCTGCAGCGGCTCACGGGAGCCACGCGGGGGCAGGTGCTGCGGATGATGACGGTGGAGGGCGCCCTGGTGGCCGCGGTCGGCCTGCTGCTCGGCGGGGTGGCGGCGGCGAGCACGCTGGTGCCGTTCGGGTACGCGCTGGGCGGCGCGGGGACGCTCTCGGGGCCGCCGTCGATCGCCCTGACGGTGATCGGCGGGGGGCTCGCCCTGACGCTCGCCGCGACCCTGGTCCCCACGTGGTGGGCGCTGCGGTCCCGGCCGGTGGAGGCGGCCCGGGGCTGACCTCCGGGCGACGTTTCCCGGCATGGGATCCTGGAAGCCAGGAACCCACACAAGGAGCGGCATGGCAGCCAACCTCGTCAATCTGGAAGCCGTCGACAAGGTGTACGGCACCCGTGCACTGCTCGACGGCATCTCCCTCGGCGTGAACGAGGGCGACCGGATCGGTGTGGTCGGCCGCAACGGTGACGGCAAGACCACCCTGATCCGGATCCTCGCCAAGCTGGAGGAGGCGGACAAGGGCCGCGTCACGCACGCCGGCGGCCTGCACCTGGGCGTGCTCACGCAGCACGACTCGCTGGACCCGGCCGCCACGATCCGGCACGAGGTCATCGGCGACCTCGCCGATCACGAGTGGGCGGGCAGCGCGAAGATCCGCGACGTGCTCACGGGCCTCTTCGGCGGCCTGGACCTGCCGGGCTTCGCCGACGGCCTGGACACGGTCATCGGCCCGCTCTCGGGCGGTGAGCGCCGCCGCATCGCCCTCGCGAAGCTGCTGATCGCCGACCAGGACATGATCGTCCTGGACGAGCCCACCAACCACCTCGACGTCGAGGGCATCTCCTGGCTCGCGAGCCACCTGCGGGGGCGCCGCTCGGCGCTCGTCTGCGTCACGCACGACCGCTGGTTCCTGGACCAGGTCTGCACGCGCATGTGGGACGTGCAGCGCGGAGTCGTCCACGAGTACGAGGGCGGCTACAGCGACTACGTCTTCGCCCGCGCGGAGCGCGAGCGCATCGCCGCGACCGAAGAGGCCAAGCGGCAGAACCTGATGCGCAAGGAGCTCGCCTGGCTGCGCCGCGGCGCCCCGGCCCGCACGAGCAAGCCGCGCTTCCGGATCGAGGCCGCGAACGAGCTGATCGCGGACGTGCCGCCGCCGCGCGACAGCGCCGAGCTGATGAAGTTCGCGAGCTCGCGCCTGGGCAGGACGGTCTTCGACCTGGAGAACGTGACGATCCAGGCGGGCCCGAAGGTCCTCATCAAGCACCTGACCTGGCAGCTGGGCCCGGGCGACCGGATCGGCCTCGTCGGCGTCAACGGCGCGGGCAAGACCTCGCTGCTGCGGGCGCTGGCCGAGGCGGCCGGCAGCGAGGGCGAGAAGCAGCCCGCCGCGGGCAAGGTCGTGGTCGGCAAGACCGTCAAGCTGGCGTACCTCTCCCAGGAGGTCGCCGAACTCGACCCGGCCAAGCGGGTGCTGGAAGCCGTCCAGCAGGTGCGCGACCGCGTCGACCTCGGCAAGGGCCGGGAGATGACGGCGGGGCAGCTGTGCGAGAAGTTCGGCTTCACGAAGGAGAAGCAGTGGACGCCGGTCGGCGACCTCTCCGGCGGTGAGCGCCGGCGTCTGCAGATCCTGCGCCTGCTGATGGACGAGCCGAACGTCCTGTTCCTGGACGAGCCCACCAACGACCTGGACATCGAGACGCTGACCCAGCTGGAGGACCTCCTCGACGGCTGGCCGGGCTCGATGGTCGTCATCAGCCACGACCGGTACTTCGTGGAGCGCACCACCGACCGCGTCTTCGCGCTCCTCGGCGACCAAGCGCTGCGGATGCTGCCGCGCGGCCTGGACGAGTACCTGGAGCGGCGTCAGCGCGTCATCGAGGCCGCCGTGCCCGCCGCCGCACCGGCCGCGGCCCCGGCGGCGAACGCGCCGGGGCAGAAGTCCGCCGCGGACGCGCGCGCCGCGAAGAAGGAGCTCCAGAAGATCGAGCGCCGCCTGGACCGCATCAGCGAACAGGAGACGAAGCTCCACGCGCGCATCGCCGAACAGGCCACCGACTTCGAGGCGGTCGCCAAACTCGACACCGAGCTGAGGGAACTGGCGAGCGAGCGCGAGGACCTGGAGCTGCGCTGGCTGGAACTGGCGGAAGACGCTTAGGCCTTGCGGGCGGCCCGCAGGTTCAAGGAAGCTGCGCTTCCTTGAACCTGGTTGTCCGGCGCGGGC